>JAGHBI010000075.1 GCA_021161055.1 Candidatus Iainarchaeum sp.
GAAAAGAACCTCGAAGCGGCAAACAAGCTTTTGCTTGCGGATCCCACGGAAAGCGATGCAAACTGCATCTTTGCAGCTGTAAAGATGTATGATGAACTGAAGGATAAGATCGATGGGCTTGAGGTCATAACAATAACAGGGTTTGGAAAGGCTGGCTTCAAATCCGACCAGAGGCTTAATGAACAGCTCGATATGCTTGAAAAGAAGTATAGTATAAACGGATTCATCCTGGTAACTGACGGTGCAGAGGATGACCAAATTGTGCCGATACTTCAGTCTCGTGCGAGGATAATCTCCAAGGAAATTGTGGTTATAAAGCAGGCTCAGCAGGTGGAGTCTATATATTACACTATAAAGGAGGCGCTTGAGGATCCTTATATTGCAAGGATTGTATTTGCAATCCCGGGAACAATAGTTTTGTTCTATGCGCTCACGCTTTTCCTGAATATTCAGAGCCTGTTCATACAGGGAGTTTCGTTCATAGTTGGCCTGTATCTTGTTATGAAAGGGCTTGGGATAGAGCTAAAGCTTTCCAGAGTGTATAAGAGCACTCTGGATGCACTCTCGCCACAGAAGGCCTCTTTTCCATTCTATGTCGGGAGTGTTTTTATATTCATATTTGGTATATATGCGTTCCTGCAGAATATATTCTTTGGAAGTGCCGAACTTACAATGGAACACTATATAAGCGCGCTTCAATCAACCTATCTTTTCTTCGCGCTTGTATTTATCTCGGTATGCTTCGCAAAGGCTCTTGACCATGTGCAGATGAAAAAGGCGTATTTGCTGAGGAAGGATTTTCTGTATGCTGTTTCAGTAATCACGATATGGATAATAATCGATTCAGCAACGCTTGTGTTCCTGAGGGAAGCGGACCTTAACTTTTTCCTCTTCTCAATGCTGGTATCGTTTGTGATAATTTTAATTGCATTCAAAGTTTCGGATAGCATAGATCTCACCAAAAAGGCAACAGAGCTTTTGCTGGGGCTCCCTGTGTATGATATAGCGGGCAGATGGCTTGGCAGAATAGTTGAGGTGGATAAGAGAAGAAACGCTATTGTATTTGCAAAAAGCGATAACGAACAGCAGCGTTCGCAGAAATTCAGGCTTGTTGATGGTAAAGTGCTCGTAATCTAAATCTGTGATTTTTATGCTCTATCTGCTCGATGCCTCTGCAATACTAAACAACCCAAGGTTCTCGTTTGATGAGAGGCATAGCTATGCCTGCACTCTGGAAATTCTTGAAGAGCTGAAAAGCTTTGAAACAAGGACACTTGCAGAGAATGCGCTCAAACGAAAATTGTTGCGTGTTTACAGACCCAGGCACAAATACTGGAAAAATGCTGAGAAGATTGTTTCGCAAAAAGGCTTTACGCGAATGAGCAAGGCGGATATCAGCGTGCTTGCATTAGCGATGCAATTTAAAGAGGAGGGAAAAGAATTTGTTGTGCTTACAGATGACTATTCGATTCAGAACTTTCTTACAATGCTTGGCATAGCCTTTTCGCCAATCATTCAGGGCAAGATAAAGCAGACAATTGCATTTATCAAGTATTGCCCCGCATGTTTAAGAGAATTCCACAAGTCTTGTGCTCCAAGAGAATGCCCGGATTGTGGCATCGAGCTAAAAACAAAACGTGTTGTGGAAAAGAGCGGGAAAAGAGTTAGCTAGCTACTGTTCTATCGGAGTGAACTCTGTGTTGCTGATAACAAACCCTGTGATTTTAGAAGCAATCCTTTTTCTGGCGAGGTAAATAATAAATGCAATAACCGCAAGCACGGCAAGGAAAATGAAAAGCGTTGTTCTATCAGACCCTTCAACAAATTGCTTTATCGCTAGCGAAATGCTGAACTGCGGAGCAATCGCCTTCCAGGAGATGTAGCGGAAGCTGAAGCTTCCAACAGCTAAAAAGCCTCGCAGCCTGATCCTCGGCCTTGGTCCTTTTTCAATGGTTGCATAGTTGAAAAGTTCACCTTCCTCAATCACCGTGCTTTCAGGCGGCAGCACAAACGTTATGAATGTGTTCTCGGGAATTACATAATCGCTTCCCTGAATGAACGGGCTGAATGCCCATTTATTTGTTTCATATATTATCATCCTGCTCCTTTCATCTATCGGCCTGACTATCTTGTTCTTCAATTCATAAGCAATTTCCAGATAGTAATCCCTAACAGTGACAAAAGATATTGAAAGGCTTTTTAGCTTTTCCTTATTTCCAATGTGTATTGTGAATGCTGGATTGAATCTGCTCCATTCATCTATATCTGTGCCTAATTCTGTCTTTTTCTGTGCAAACTCCTCGATGTCACGCTGTGTCTTGAACGCTATATAAAAGCGCTCCGTTATCTTTGCATTACCTTCTTTATCAATCTCAACAGTTATATAATGGTCGCCAAGCGAATAGCGCAGAGCGTAAACAGGAAACGAAAAAAGCAGAATGAAGAGTAGAATAAAAGCACGCCTCATACAACAACCCCATTTCGCACTATATATTTAAGCGCTGAATAAATAAATTCTTTTCTATTAGAAAACAGGGGCTAAAAGCTATTATTTGGCGTTTTCTAAAATCATCATTTAAAATTCTTTTCTACCAATATAATTATGATAGGGATGGCTAAGCTACAATTTTTGCATCATTCTTTTTTCAAGCTTATCCTGCCTGAATGCACCCTTCTTATGGACCCCTTTGTGAACATCCCTTCCAATGTGCACGTTAAGCCAAGAACGCGGTGCCCTGCTTCGAAGAGAAGCTTCAGGGATGTTAATCTCATACTTGTTTCGCACGAGCACTTCGACCATTTCGACAGGAAGCTCATAGAGGATATTGTAAAGGCAAGCAACGCCACAGTTGTTGCCTATGATAACGTACTTGCTCAGTTGAATATAAAGCGTTCCAATAAGGTTCCGATAAGTGCAAACAAAAAACTGAATCTGAAAGGCGTTTCAATAGAGGCCTTTCATGTGCACCATCCAACCTCATTTTATCCATTGGGTTTCAAAATAGTGTCAAATGGCCTCTCGCTTATTCACACAGGCGATACATTCCTTATGGACTCTTTCAGCAAGCTCAAAGCAGATGTGCTGCTTGTTCCGATAGGCGGAACAATGACAATGGATATTACGGATGCCGTTAAGGTTGTTAAAAATGTGCAGCCGAAGGTTGCAATTCCCATGCATTACAATACGTTTGATATTATAAAGGCTTCGCCACAGGAGTTCAGGGAAAAGCTCGAGGACAGCGTACTGGAAACCAGACCTGCAATACTCAAACCGGGAAAGAGCATAAGGCTTTAGGCCTTTTCAGCGTTTTCAAGGTCCTGAATAGTGCCTATATCGAGAACCTTTTGTTTCATTATAATGTAGCGAAGCTCGTTTTTTTCAGCGAGTTTTTTCAATGCATCTGTAAGTTCATACTCATTGCGCGCTTTGTTTCTTTTGAGCTTTGAAAGAAGTTCGAATATGCTTGAATCGAATTTATAGAGGCCTGCATTTACAAGTGCTTCTTTGATTCCTTTTGGTTTCTCAACTATGGAAACTATCTTGTTGTGTTTTACTTCGATAACGCCGAAGCGCTCGGCATTCTTCTCTAAACGTAAAGCAACCACTGCTTTGCCTTCAGCATTAATCAGCCTTCTTATATCAGCGCTTTTTGCAATCACATCGCCGTGGCATGCGATGAACTGCTTTTCACTTTTTGCAACATCCCTCGCCTGAAGCAAGGCATGGGCTGTCCCTAATGCTCTTTTCTGCTCCACATAGGTTATTGGCAATCCGGCAAAGCTCTTGCCAAAGTATTCAATTATTTTTTCCTTCTTATAACCAACAACAATCACCAGCTTTTCAATGCCTGCATCTCTAAGCTCTAAGAGGATCCATTCCAGCAGGGGCTTGCCTTTAAGTTTAACCATGGCCTTTGGAATCTCCTTTGTGAGCGGAAGCATTCTAACTCCTTTTCCGCCGGCAAGAATAACTGCGAGCATTGCAGCACCTAAACAATCCTTTCCTCAGGGTTCATTGGCAGTGTTATCTTTAGCAGGTCCTTTCCAATATAGGTGTTTGGGAAAACCTCGCGAGCCTCATTGAGCAGAGCTTCTAGATTTTCATAGCGTGTTGAGAAATGCGTCAGGTAAAGCTTCTTGCAGCGTGCCTTTTTTGCTATTTCTGCAGCCTCGCGGGCAGTGGAGTGGAACGTTTCTATCGCTCTATCAATAAGGTCGCTTGTGAATACAGCTTCATGGATCAGAATATCGCTCTCCTTTATATACTCCACATACGAATCGCTCGCTCGTGTATCAAGCACTATGCTTACCTTTCTTCCGCGCCTGCCCTTGCTGTAATCCATAACATCAGCAGGTTTCACAATCTTTTTTCCAACCTTCACAGCCTTGCCGCTTTGCAACTTCGCAAACAGCGGACCCACAGGCACACCTAAAGCAATTGCCCTTTCCCGAATAAATTTGCCGAGTTTATCCTTTTCCTTGAATGAAAAGCCAAAGCAGGCAGTATTGTGCTTCAGGGGGAAAGCATTTATGCTGAAACCCTCTTCTTTGAGCACTGTGCCTTTCTTCAGTTCAATGCAGTTTATTTCGAAATCTGGCCTTATGCCAGCAATTTTCAATGCAAGCTCAACCCGAGCCTCTATACCGCGAGGTCCATATATGGCTAGCGGCACATCGCGTTCATACATATTCATCGTTGCAAGCAGACCAGGAAGGCCTAAAAAATGATCCGCATGGAAATGGCTGAAGAATATCGCATCTATTTTCATATAGCTGATACCTGCTTTCATCATCTGCTGCTGCGTGCCTTCAGCACAATCGAACAGAAACACCTTTCCATGGAATTGCAATGCGATGCTTGTGAGGTTCCTCTCTTTTGTTGGCGCTGAACAGCCCGAGCCGAGGAAAAAAAGCCTGAGTTCCATAAATTTTTATTAAAACAAAAGGTTTATTAACTCCATTTTACATATAATAAGAAAAAGCTTAATGGTGTTTGGATGAAAGGCTTTAGAAGAGTTTTAAAACGTAAATCTTATACAAAAAGAAGGAAGCCTTCAGGTATCGCTGCAATAGAAAGGCGTGTTGCCTCAGGAAAAGTGCCTATTGAAAGGTTTGCAGAATTACTGGCTTTTATGTCATCAAGAGCAGCGAGAGAAAAACTGGTTGGAATATTTCTGAATAAAAAGCCCTATGGGCTCCAGCTTAATGCCAGAGCAAAGGTGGATATTCTGAACAGGGTTATGAAAAAAAACCCTGCTGAAGCGATTCGCATAGCCAGAATGCTTATTCAGAGGCCTGATGTGCCCGTAACGCTAAGAAAGGCATCTGTGCGCGTGCTCACGAGGGATAAAGGCACTTATGCAGCACCGATACTCATAAGCGTGCTCGCAGATAGAATGCAACCCCTCTCAATCCGAATAGAATGCGCAAATGCACTGGTCACATGGCCCTCATGGCGCTTAAGAAGATTGCTACTAAAACTTGCCAGAAACCCCAGGGAGGATATCAGGCTTAGGAACGTATGCCTGAAAGCTCACAATGCACTTCTTGCAAAAAAGGTAATGCGAAGGTAATATTTTCGTAAAGTGCAGTATTTGCTGGCATCTGTTTTTTAAATAAATGCGAATTAGTTTTATATGGCGATAAGGTGAGCGGCATAATGAAGGACATTCCTAAAGACTTCAAGACAACAGCTGAAATTGAAGTGCCGGAAAGGCTTATTGATCAGGTCATAGGGCAGGATAGAGCGGTTGAAATCATAAGAAAGGCAGCTGTTCAGAGAAGGAATGTTCTGCTCATTGGAATGCCCGGCACGGGCAAAAGCATGCTCGCGCAGGCAATGGCTGAAATAATGCCTGTTGAAAGGCTTGAGGATATTCTTGTGTACCCTAATCCTCTCGACCCAAACAATCCAAAAATAAGGGTTGTGCCTGCAGGCGAAGGTAAAAAGATTGTTAATGAGGCACGCTTAGAAGCGATGCGCGAGAATCAATCATTGCGCATGGCGGCGATGATAATTCCCTTGCTGTGGTTTGTTTTTACCTTTGCTGTGTGGCGTTTGCACTGGATTTCGGATGTTGTGTATGCGGCTACAATTATTCTCGGAGGCTTTCTCTTAGTGGCATCGGCATTGAGCACACAGGTAAAAACAAGAGAATCCATAAAGACACCAAAACTGCTGGTAGATAACGCCGGCAGAAAGACCGCTCCATTCATAGAAGCAACGGGTGCAAAAGCAGGAGCTCTGCTAGGCGATGTAAGGCATGATCCGTTGCAGTGCATCCTTCCAGAAGAGCTTATTACTTTGCCCACGGGGAAACAGGTCAGGGCAGCAGAACTTATAGAACCATTCTTTAAGAATGAAAAAAATACTGAAATCGAGCTAAAGCCAGAGCAGAGATTTGAGGTTTTGAGTGGCGACTATGATAGATTCCACTATGCACCAGCAAAGGTTTTGAGAGTATTCAAGCGTGAGTATGAGGGAGAGATAATAGAGATAAAAACACGCAGAGGTTTATCGCTGAGAGTAACCCCAAACCATCCAATCGCAATCTTCAAAACCAATGGAAAAATCGACTTTGTTGAGGCTTCAATGGTTGAGAGCGGACAGTATTCTATTGTTCCAGAACGCCTGCCCATAATTGTTGGAGAAACTCTCCCAAAAGAGAAGATTATATTGCTTGCAGATATTTTAGCGGATGGGCACATTGGCAAGAGGAGCGTACAGTTCAAGCTCAGAAAAAGCTTTAAGATCACAAAGATAGAAAAAGATATCAAAAAAGCGCGCCTGAAGTTTACCAAGCGAAAAAGAGGTAAAAACTTTATTATCACAATAAACTCCGCAAACCTTGTCAAATGGCTCTACACCATTGGTGCTATCTCAGGCAATGGAAAGCGCATTCCTTCCCTGCTCTTTGAGCAGCCAAAAGAAAATATAGAACTGTTTTTAGCTCATTACCTCTGCCTGGATGGATATGTAAACAGAAATGGCCAATTTGAGCTTCTTTCCAAGGAAATGATACCTGAATTTATTGCGCTGCTTTTAAAGCTCGGGATAAAAGCCAACTACAGACCGAGAGTTGATAGGGGATTTAAAAGGGGAAACCTGCAACCCAGAATTATATTTCAGGATATAGAATTTGCAAAGATGTATTACAGGCTGACACAAAACCCGGTTCATATTAGGAACCTGAGTAGGTATATAGAAAACACACGTAAAGGACATGTTACCTTTGCTGATATAATACCCTTAGACTTCAAGCTGCTTGAGAAAATAAGAATGAAGCTGGGGCTTTCAAAAGCGAAGGTCCATAAGGAGTATTATGCACTTAACCCGGAGCTTAAATCTGCCAAGAGGCCTACGAAGCCTTTCCTGAGAAAAATTATTGAAAGGTTCCTTGCTCTTGCGAATGATCCGCTGGTATTTGACCTACAGAGCATTGTCCAGGGAAGCTTTGCCTTTGATGAGATAGTGGAGGTGAAAAGGTGTTACTACAAAGGGCCTGTATACAATATGACAACCTCTTTAGGGACATATCTGGTTAATCTTGTCCTAACACACAATTCAGGCGGCCTAGGTACGCCTGCTCACCTGCGCGTGGAACCCGGCATGATTCATCGAACACATAAGGGGGTTCTTTTTATAGATGAGATCGCCTCCCTAACGCCACGATCACAGCAGGAATTGCTCACAGCGATGCAGGAGAAAAAGTATGCCATAACAGGGCAGAGTGAACTCAGCTCTGGCTCGATGGTCAGAACAGACCCTGTGCCATGCGACTTTGTGCTTGTGGCTGCCGGTAACTATGAGGATTTAACAAAGGTGCATCCTGCACTGCGTTCGCGAATAAGGGGCTATGGCTATGAAATATATCTCAATCTGGATATGCCGGATACGCCGGAAAATAGAGCAAAGCTTGTGAGGTTTGTTGCGCAGGAAGTGAAAAAGGATGGTAAGATTCCGCACTTTGACCGCGAAGCTGTTGAGGAAATAATCCTCGAAGCAAAGAAGAGAGCACAGCGCAAGAATCGCTTAACTTTGAGGCTTCGTGATTTAGGTGGCTTAATAAGGGCTGCTGGCGACATAGCGATAAGCAAGGGGAAGAAGGTTGTGAACAGAGAAGATGTTATAGAAGCAAAGCGCTCAGCATTAACGCTTGAACAGCAGATGATGGAAAAGCTTATAGAGTATCGCAAGGACTACGAAGTATACATAACTAAGGGCGCTGCTATTGGCAGAGTAAATGGTTTGGCTGTAAGCCCGGATGGTTCCGCTGGCCTTGTTCTGCCGATAGAGGCTGAAATTGCGCCTGCTACCTCGCGAGCAGAAGGCAAAATAATTGCAACTGGAAAGCTCGGAGAAATTGCAAAGGAGGCTGTGCAGAACGTTTCTGCCATCATAAAGAAAATAAGCGGTAAGGATATAAGCAGGCATGACCTGCATATACAGTTTTTGCAGACATATGAAGGCGTTGAGGGTGATTCTGCAAGCGTTAGCGTAGCCACAGCAGTAATCTCAGCACTGGAAAAAATACCGGTGAAGCAATCGCTAGCGATGACCGGTTCGCTTTCTGTGCGCGGAGAGGTGCTTCCTGTTGGCGGCATAACGCCCAAAATTGAAGCTGCAATAAAGGCTGGCTTCAAGGAAGTAATAATCCCCAAAGCAAATATTGAAGATATAGTGATTCCAAAGAAAGAGCTCAAAAAGATAAAGGTAATACCCGTTGCAACCCTGAGCGATGTGCTCGAGCATGCGCTTGTTAAAACGAGCACCAAAGAAAAGCTTATAAGCTCCTTGAAAAAGCTCATAGCAGGTTTGCCAAAGCTTGCGAAAATAGTGGCAACGAAAGCAGCAGCATAGCAATACGCAATTCCTTAAAATTAATTACTCCTCTTGTGTAATATAATGCGCATGCTGCGAAGGGATCCTATGCTTGAAGAAATAGCAAAAGCGCTCAGCGAGATAGAGGTTAAAGCGCTGAAGGCATTGAAAAGCGGTGAAACGCTTAGTGAGGAGGACATTGCAAAAAAAGCAGATATACCGATTGATTCTGTAAGGCGAGCGCTTGCATGGCTAAAAGAGAAAGGCTTGGCAACCGTAGAAGAAAGGGAGCTCAAGCAATACAGGCTTACTGAAAAAGGCATGCTTGCGCTCAAAGAGGGTCTTCCTGAGGAGCGACTTTTGCTTGCGCTCAAAGAGCTTGGTGGCAGAGCCAGCATAGCCGAGCTCATTAAACACTGTGGATTGAACAAACAGGAGTTTGATGCTGCGTTCGGCAAAGCAAGAAGATATAACCTAATAGTATTCAATGAAAATAAAGAGCTCGAGCTCACAGGGCTTGAAAAGGATTTCTTGGAAAGGAATCAGGAAAAGGAGCTCTTAAAGAAGGTGCAGGATGGCTCAGCTATTGATGAGGAAGGCTTTGCGTTTGCAGATATTAAGAAGAGGGGGCTCATAGAGAAAAGGAAAAAGATTGTGATGTATGCGAAAATAAATGATAATGGATTAAAGGCGCTCAGTATTGCCACAAAGCACAGAACAAGGCTTTACAACCTTGCGATTCAGGTGAAGCCTCTTACAATGGGAAAAAAGCAGCCGTATGCGCGCTTTCTTGATGAGGTCAGAAAGAAGCTTATTGCTATGGGTTTCAGGGAGATGAAAACACCGCTTATAGTGCAGGAATTCTACAACTTCGATGTTCTGTTTCAGCCGCAAAACCATGCAGCGAGGGAATGGACAAGCACATTCAGGCTTAGGTATCCAAAGGAAGGAGTGCTTCCATCTAAAAGAATTGTGAACGCTGTAAAAGCAGCTCATGAGCACGGTGCAAATACAGGCAGCAAAGGCTGGCGCTATTCCTGGAGTATCGATATGGCAAAGCGCCTTATGCCGACAGCTCACGGCACAGCGCACAGCGCAAGACAGCTTGTTGAAGGAATAGAAGTACCAGGGAAATATTTTGCGATAGCGCGATGCTTCAGGCCTGATACTGTTGATAAAACACATCATATGGAATTCAACCAGCTCGAGGGCATTATTGCTGCTGACCTAAGCTTCAAACACCTTCTAGGCACGCTGAAGGAATTTGCAGAGGAGATAGCAGGCGCAAAAAAGGTGAAGTTCTATCCGGATTACTATCCATTCACAGAACCAAGCGTGCAGCTATCTGCAAAGCACGATGAGCTTGGCTGGATAGAGTTTGGCGGTGCAGGTCTATTCAGACCTGAGATGCTAAGGCCTCTGGGTATTGAATGCAACGTTCTTGCATGGGGCCTGGGCATAGATCGCTTAGCGATGTTCAAGCTTGGCATTGATGATATGCGCGAACTTTTCAGCAGCAACCTTGATTGGCTTAGAGAGCATGCAATAGTGAGGTTGTGAAGATGCCCACGATTGAGATAAGTAAAGCAGACCTTGAAAAGCTTCTGGGGAAGAAGCTCACAAATAATGAGCTTAAAGAGCGCGCTGTGCTTTTTGTGAAGGGCGAGATTGAGGCTATTGCTGGAGATTATGTGAAGATTGAACTCAAAGATACCAATAGGCCTGATTTATTGAGTGCTGAGGGTATTGCGCGTGAACTCAAAGGGTTCTATGGGATAGAGCTTGGGCTGCCAAAGTTTAAGGTGTATAAAAGCAGGGTTAAGGTTAGTGTCGACCCCAAGCTAAAGAACATAAGGCCCAAAGGCGCTTATGCAATAGCAAAACGTGTGCATGTTACAGAACACCTGCTTGAGCAGATGATACAGCTTCAGGAAAAGATATGCGAAACATTCGGCAGGAAGAGAAGGGAAATAGCGATTGGTATATTCGATTACGATAAGGTGAAAGGCAACCTGCGTTACTATGCTGCAGACCCGAGCGAAGAGTTTGTGCCTCTGGGCTTCAATGAAAAGCTGAGCCTCAGCGAAATTCTGGAAAGGCATCCAAAAGGAATAGAATACAGGCACTTAATTGATAGCCATTCCAAGTATCCGCTGCTTGTGGATTCGCAGAATGAAGTGCTTTCAATGCCACCAATAATAAATTCGGAGTACTCTGGAAAGGTCACAACCGAAACAGAGAATCTATTCATAGATGTAACTGGTTTCAATCAGGAAACAATAAACATAGCGCTTGATATAATCTGTGCGGCTCTGCACGATCGCAAAGCAAGAATTGAGAGTGTTACAGTGGATTATGGAAATAAAAAGATAGTTACGCCTATTTTAGGCTCACAAGAGATAGTTGTTGAGCATGCGCTTATCGAAAACATCTTCGGTGAAAAGGTTTCTAAGGATTCCATAAAGAGATTTGCGAAGATGAAGAGGATGGACTGCAGCTTTGTTAAAAATGCCGCTGTTGTCAGGTATCCCTCATACAGGGCAGATGTATTGCATGCGATAGATATTGTGGAAGACTTATTGATAGCGCGCGATTACAATGCGATAGAACCAGAACCTGTGAGAATACCAACAAAGGGCTATGAGCTCGCTGAGCGTGCGCTTATTGATGCTGTGAGAGAAGCCTGTATAGGGCTGCAACTGCAGGAAGTGCTGACATTCACACTGACATCGAAAGAAAAGCAGCAGGCAAAAATGCTCCTGCCTGAACTGCGGTTTGTGGAGCTTGAAAACCCGCTTTCATCAGAATATTGTGTATTCAGGCAGAGTATTGTGCCAGAGCTCCTTGATTTTCTCTCCAAGAACAAGCATTGCGCATATCCTCAGAAGATATTTGAGGTAGGCAGGGTTGTGAGGCCAAAACTTAGTGAAGAAACGCGCGTGGAAGAAAAAGATGTGCTGTGCGTGGCTATAACACATAAGGATGCAAACTTCAATGAGATTAAGGCATGCCTGGATGCAATATGCAAAGCCATGGACTGGCACTACGAAATGGTTCGAGCGGAGCATGCTGCGTTCAAAAAGGGTTTATGCGCATATATCAGGCTCGGCTCGAAAAGAGGCATAATCGGCGAAATTAGCGAAAAAGTGCTTGCAAATTTCAATCTGAAGGTGCCTGTTGCTGTGCTCGAACTAGAGCTCTGATTGCGCTCTTTTGTTTCGCGCTTTCTTTATTTCCGCAATTCTTGCGGAAATGTACTGCTTGCGCATCTCTTCTGCAAGCTCCCTTATTTTATCTATCTCCGTTTCAGACTTTTCCTTACCCAGCAAGAATGCAATCTCCTTTTCATCAAAATCAAATATAGCGGTCAGCGCCGCAGCTGCCTTCTCATCGGAAAAAAGAAGCATAATCAAAGGCAGTTCATACTGCGAAACACTACGAGCGGATTCGTTTATCAACTTTCCAATCTTTTTGCATATGCTCTGCCTTATAGCGCGCTGCTGCATGCTGGCGCTGAGTTCCTTTATAATCCTAGGAAACTGGTATTTCACCCAGCCAGAGTAATCCTTTCTTCTGCTAAGGACAGCGCATGCTGTTGCAAGCTCATAGGAATAGCGCCTCAGGCCATAGTACTGTCTTTTCATTATCCTTCCCTCAAACACATCAGCCTTTGAGATGTAATTGAATGCGTTTGCGGTATCGATCGCATCGAACTGCCTTGGGATATTTTCACTAATCCATGCGTTCAAAAGTTCATTATCAACATCAGCACGGGCGCGCGCTGAACGCACCTGAGAAAAACTCTTTGCGCGCATGATTGTGGCTACAATCGTGAATATGTTCTCTTCGCGCTCTCTGTAGCTAAGTTCATCTACAGCCTTTACAGTAATTTTACCCCTGGTTGCAAGAGTTTGCAGGTCCAGTATTGCAGCTCTAACATCGCCGCTAGCCCTCTTTGCAAGAAGTGCTATTGCTTCCTTTTCAAACGGAACATTTTCAGCAAGGCATATTCTTTGGAGAAGTTTTGCTATCTGAGCAGCATGCACGCGTTTCATTTCCAGAAGCTCTGAATGCGCTCTGATGGCAATAAGCTTTCTGTTTGCATAGATATCATTGGCTGTAAGGATTACCGGATTTCTTGTTTCCTTGAGGATCTTAGCTATCGCTTCCGCGCCTCCACGATCCTGAGCTTGCAAGCCATCAACCTCATCGAGAAGTATTAGGCGCAGGCCTCCAGAAAAGGAAGTGCCCTGCGATGCGGCTCCGGCAAGCCTTTCGATAATATCTCTTGTTCGAAAGTCGCTTGCGTTCATTTCAAATACCTGCCAGCCCATCATCCTTGCGCAAAGCAATGCGAGCGTTGTTTTGCCATTGCCAACAGGCCCATAAAGCAGTATTGGTTTTTGCCTCTCGCCTTTCTGCCAGGCATTTGCCCATTCCTTTATTCTAGCGACCACATTCGGGTTTCCTACAAACTCGGCCCAGTTTTTCGGCGCATGCTTCTCTGTCCAGAGTTCAGGCATATAAGGAATGGATAAAAAAAGGTTAAATTAGGTACTGTTTAGGAGGCTCAGGCAACGCCAAGTTCCTTCTTAAGCCTCTCGATTCTTTCATCCAGAGAAAGTCTCTCAGGCGCTTCGCTGATGCTCCTTTTGTGTTCTTTCTCTTCTGTGGATTCTTCTAGAGCCTTCTGAAGCTCTTCCTTAACCTTTTCAACCTCTTTTTTGTCTGGTTTTTCTTTAGGAGCTTGCTCCAGCTCGGTTTCAATTAGAGGGAATATTTCAGGTTCACGTTCCTCTGCAGGCAGAAATGGCGAAGGTCTTTCGGCTTCCTCTTCAAATCTGGGGAACCCGCGCCTGCGGATAATTATAGGAAGCTCCTCTTCACCAAGCTTCTTTTCCCTGTGGAGGAACGGAACCTTTATTTTTATCTTCACCACCGCTAAAAATAGTGTAGCGAGCATGATTAAAAATATGAGTGTTCCGACTGGAAGGAACCCAAACAACCATTCTGGTAAGAATAAACCAGGGGCTTCAAAAGTTTCACTTAGCTCGCATTTATTGCCAGCCTCGTCTATTGCAATAACACGGTAGTTGTATTTGTTTTTTAGTGGCGCGTTCTCGTCCAAAAATGATGTTTCAGTGGTTTCACCAATAAGCACGTTATCCCTATAAATCAAAAACTTTCTTACGCCTGCAGGCGTATTTTCAGAAGCATTCCAAGAGAGGTGTATGCCTGCTGCAGTTGTTTCTATATTGAGGTCGTGTATCTGCGGAGGCGTATTATCCACGCCAAGCCAGGTGCTGTGAGCTCTCTCAATGACATGGCTCTCGCCAACTGAATAGAATTCCAGTGTGTGAATACCTTCATCGACAATCAGCACCTCGTTGCCCTCAGTCCATGCGCCATCATCCACCCTGAAAAATGTCTTCAGGCAACCTTTTGGGTAGATACAATTCAGTGTGAATACCAAAGGCCCTTTGTACCATTTCTCTGTTTGAATCTGAGCTTTTGTAAGTGTTGCCTCTGGTGCAATATTAACAGATACTACGTTACTTTCTCCAGATTCATTGCCTGCCATATCAAAAGCAACTACCTTATAAGCAACGTGTCCTTCTTTGGGAAGATCTAAATCCATAAAGAAATTCCTTTCAACGAAAGCAACTTTCTGGAATGCGGCATTATTTACGCTTCTCAACACGTTATAACCTTTAACATCACTTGTGGCATCGGTACTCGCCTGCCACCTCAGAAGGAGTCTACCTGCTCTGGGTTCAACTGATATGGTTTGAGGTTCTGACGGAGCATCCCTGTCAATTCCAAAGCGCACATCAGTTTCAGAAAAGTTACCGCTTCTATCCGTGGCTCTAAAGAACACCCTGTAACTGCCGCTTTCTGAAAAGCTGAGTGGTCTGTAGTATGGTCTCCAGTATGGCTCTCTTTCCGTTTTGTATTGCAGATTAGCACAGCCTGAGCCTGCATCTAGGCACGAAGCCTCGAGCACAACAGCGCGGTTGAACCAGTCTGTTTCGGGTTTTTGTGGCGTGAACGTCAGCAACACTTCCGGGTTGGCCCTATCTATCCTGAACTCTCTGCTTTCTTCTATCGGGCTACGGTAGCCAGAATCTTCCGCATAGAAGCACACCTTTTTTACGCAAACAGAGCCTCTGTTGCAGGTTACTATCCCCTCTGAACCTTCAATATAGCCGCCGGGAGGGCACTCAAGGTTAGCATCTTGAACACTGTAAAAAACCTTTGCATCTGGTGAACACCCTTTATTGTTGCGCCTGCACTGTATTGCAAATGGCACGGGCTTATCATCCCAGCGCCGGCCATTGGGTGTTATTATGGGTGTTATCGCTACGCTCTCTGGAAAGTAGCTTATGCTTTTTTCTTCAGAATAATCAGTACCATCAAACAGCGCGCAATATACGCGCATGCTATCTGTTGTGGCTGTACATTGGACATTGGCATAAGGTTCTGCAAATGGGCCTGCATTGCAAATATCGCTATGCGCTGGCTCATTCGATACGCCACTGGATTCATCGCATAGCAGAAAGAGTTCATCATAATCGGGGTCGATAACCCCTTCTGCAATTATAGTGATTGTTTCACCTTTCTTCGGATTTTCAGGTAAAAGCCTTAAGCTAGCAAATTCGGGCCTGGAATTCTCACCTCTGTTTGGAGTGTCGTAAACAAGTTCAACATATTTCAATGCGGGGCTGTTCAGAACGTTTGCGGTTTCAAACTCAATTTTGTAAAAAAAGGAAGAAATGCCACGCCAATTTAGTTGCGAGAGGTCCACAGTACCTTTTCCATCCCCTAAAGATGTCCAGCCATTAACATTGCCCTGAGCATCGTACCATGCAACGCCATCCTTTGAAAACTGCACCTTTATGTTTGTGTGCACGTTTCTTTCTTTGTCGCTGGGAATTATCGCTTCATAGTTGAACCTCTTTATATCTGCCATGTTGCCGTTTAATAGATCCTTTGATATTATATAGCCCGTGGGAACATACCTGTAAACACTGAACACAGATGGCTGAGAACTTCCAACAAAGTAGGTCTCACCAACAGAGCTCTTTGCAATAACATACTGCTCATTACCAAACATATCCTGCGCAATTAGACCCATATCATATAACTGCGCTGCAGATGCCACATTTATAACAGAGGCTGTGTGAGTAGCAGGCTCGAAGCTGTAGAGGTTGTAATCATAATTGTAATATCCAGAAGCGGAACCACCAGCTAAGAAATTTAGCTTAGCGTTTGCACCGCTGATAAAAAACGGTGATGTGTCATTCAGAGCATGGTTGAGTGCATACTGGCATGCAGGCCAGCATTTCACTTCCTCAAATTCACCATCATAGATGCAGCACTGCTGGTTGCGAAGGAAAAGCCAAAAAATGTTTGAGTCCAAGAGTGCAATTGCTGAAGTACAGCCTTGAGGTTGCAAACTGCCTTTTGATGATTTCTGAATATGCCATTGCTTGTACGCAACTCTTGTAGCTTTGAAGATTCTGTAGTCAGAAGTCTCGCTTGCATAATCTACGAAAACAACTTCAGGGGAAAGCGTATCAGGGTTGATGAAAAGCCTGTAGCGGTTGCAAACACTCATATCTGCTGGCGTATATACGATTTCCCTTGTTGTTCTTCCAGTTTTTTTATCCACGAAGATATAAAGCAATACCCGAGAGTCGCGAAAAACATTGTAAAGCGCTATATGCGAATTGCCAGCATTATCAACTACAAAGCTCACTGGATGAGATGCGAGCAGATTGTAGTTAAAGCGATACCATAGCTCTTTTGCTTTTACCCCGAACGGACTTAGCAATATCAGGCGCGAGGTGCCGGCTTCCGAATCATAAGCTGAAATCACCGCATGCAAATTACCATCGTTGGTGATATATAAAGCATGGCCGAGAGTATATGTATATTTTTTAGCAATGGTCGCTCTGGCAATTTCCCGCAGCTCAGTTCCGTCAAATGCCAGAAGCTTGAAAACGTGCTGATCTGATACATCCTTGCATAGAAAAACGAACATTGAATTCCTTATGTCAAAAGCCAGTGCGGAACATTCTGCAGGTAGCTCTGCACTGAGTGTTGCCTTATCGCCCAAAAGCACCAATGCATGCATAGAATCATTCAAAACAATATTGCTTGCTGACTGGATGTTTTTCATATCGAGAAAATTATCCCTAAAAACCGCAGCATGAACCTGCAGAAGTACGAGTAGAAAAATACATATTGTAGGCAGAACTGTGCGAGCCCTTATTTTTTCATGAACCATTTCCAGGCCTTCCGTGCTCGTGCTCTAATTATTTTAGATTCTTCCCTTTATATTAGTTTTTACTGCAAGTTCTGTTCTAAATTTTGCAGCAATTTTTGAAACAGAGTTTTGCTGCACTTAGTGCTACCTAGCGATGCTTCAAGGGTATCTCGAGTGGTGAGCAGACCCTAATGATATTAACAAGAACACTTATTTTCACTGTGGATGGCTCCACATCTGGTTCCATAGAAATGCTTCGCAGATTATCTTCGCATACAAAATCGAAGGAATAGCTTACGTAAGGATTTGCCGCTACAACCTCTCTTTTGCATGTGCCTGCTGGGCAGGAAACAGTATTGTTGCGTTCCACAGCGCCAACCGGCGGGGCAACCCAGGGGCCTATGGGCTTTCTGTTCGGACAGCTCATGCCTTGTTCGCCATGGTACGCGCCGCAAAGCCCGGGAACATCATAATCGCTTATGGTTAAGCCGGAGCAAGCTTTTGCAAGGCAGTTCTGGTCCCGGGCAATGACAAGACCTTTATACTCGGATGTCTTAATGTATCTGCAATTAAAATCGATTGTATTCATCAGCTGATTTAGATAATCGAGCTGCTTTTCTATCACCCAGTTAATATTAATAACATCAAGGTTAATTTTTGGCCTGATGTAGCTTTCTGGTATTAATATATGATATGTGGGATCGCCATGTGCTATGAAAAGGCACGGCCCTGTTTTCTTCAGCTCTTTGCAAGTGTCTTCGCCCATTATTTGTAAGTAATTCTGCGCCCATTCAAAGTATTTTTTGTAAGCATGCCATATTCGATAGGGGAATGAAAGGGTGTAGGCATTCTTCAGCTTTCTTTCTTCGTGCTTATTCCTTGTGCCAACAACAATAAACGAGACGTTAATATCAACCCGTCCATCTGGAAGCTCGAACATCTTCCTTACTTGTGAATCAATATCAGGCTCTGTTGCTATGCCAAGGGAAACATTGAAATCCTCGCTGTATTCATATCCAAGCTCCTCAGTGAGCGTTTTGAAGCAAGCGTTTAGGTCGCTTTTAAGAAGAAATGAACCGTTTGAATCTATTTCGTTTGCAAGTGGCGGCATGAAAACGTTGCAGACCCACAGGCTGGATTGAAGGGAAAAGCCACCTTTGGAAAACTCCTGTATGCCCTGCCTCAATGCACGCATCATGTTTGCGAATGTTACCGTTTCTACCTTTGTTTCGGTGTTTGCATCCTTTGCTATTGCAAGCGGCTCATGCCTTGTGAGCACAAGAATGAATATTAGAGCGAGAATTGCTATTGTTAGGAACGCCCATATATTGCCTTTCCTATTCATTTTTACTGGAGGCATCAACTGCACTTCAATGCACCCCTTATCACTTTGGTTTCAAAGCAATCAAAGGCCCGAGGAATGCTTGCAGGTAACGCAGGACCCATTATGCTTCTTCCCACTTTTCCAAATAAGGGAATCTTGCGTCCCAAGCAATCCACAGCATTGCCAGGATACTCAGGACAGTTTGTGGTTAACGAACCGTATTCCGGGCAATGAGTACTTCCATCCGGGTAATAGTTTTTGCAGCCGCCTATTGCAGCAAGCCTGCTGTTCTGTCCTTGCCATGCTCGCTGATTGTACTGCTCGCAGAAATAAAAGGTATGACCTAACTCATGCGCTGTTGAATCTGCATAGCTGTGCTCAACAACAGTGGGATAGGGCCCGAGCTCTGTGAAGCCAACTACTGCACGCATATTGTCCACACATATATCGCTTTTGGTTATACCTGAGATTCGCATAGTTGCCCAGTTTATAGAATAGCCTGCCTTCTCAGCACAGGATTGAAGCTGCTTGAATATTTCGAACCGCCGAAGCGAGGGAAAACAGCCATTAAGCAGAGGTATGGAACAGTTGTAAGGATTTGGCTGAATTATGTGCAGAACATAATTTTCTTTGCAGCTCTGCAGGTTTGCTCCCTCAACAAACTCCTTGAAATGTTTTCTTGCAATATTCTCAAACTCTTCGTTTGAACCCTGCCAGTTTATTGGAACGAAGATGAAATCAAAGTGTGGTTTTGGACCAGCCCAAATCGTTATCGTTGTTGAACCTTCCTGGCTATCATCATCAACAACGGTAAGCTTTACAGTATGCTTTCCTTCCGAGGTGAATGTATAAGAGAATTCCGGCTTGGTGCTTACCTGCACGCCATCTATCTCCCATTTATATGAAACTATAGAACCGCCATCTGGGTCATAGGAAGCCATGCCATTGAAATGCGCTGTGAATGGCTTTTGAGTGAGCTCGGTTGGATTTGCATTTATTATCGCAATTGGAGGAATCTTCACCCTGATTATTTCAATTTCGTGTGGAATCTTCTCTTTGTATAACCAAACTGTAAAACGCACGGGGTTTTTATTTGGCATCAGCACGGTCCTTTCAAAGGAATAGTGTTCTGCGTTTTCCTTCCTTGTGCCGAGCTCGATAACGCCTGTTCCCGAAGCAATGCTTTTAGTAACTATTTTTTCCAGAATTTTGTTCAATTCTGTTTGAGAATACCCTTTGGAAAAGTCTATAAGCGTTCCAGAACTTGAAGAGGCAAGCCTTTCCATATCCTCGCGTATTTCACCAGGCAGATGCTGCTGTGGAATCCCGCCGGGAGGATTAACCCCTTTGGGGTCGCACCACATTGGATAGATGCGAACATTTTCATGGTTTTTAATGCTTCCAATGCCAAAATCTATGCTTTTATCTGCAATATCTGGTCCGCCAACAGGGAACCCTTGCCAGACATATCTATCGGAGCACGAGAGTTCATCGGACGCAGGCACAATTATCCTAATGGTATTTGGCGCATTTTCAGGATATTTTGAAGCCCACCACGCTATGCCCAAGCCATATGCTTCCTGATAAACGCATTTACCATCAGGGATTCCAGCCTGCCTGCATAATCCCTTTAGTTCGTTTTTCGAAATCTGTGCGCATGTTACATTTGGATACGAGCATTGAGGAACAGGCATAGGAAGAGCCAATGTGTAGATGAAGAAGTTTATATCGCCAGAGAAATTGTTGGTGAGATATTCTATGGAGGTTCCTATCTTTGCCAGGTCATCCTGCATACTTTTGGAAGTATCCACAATGAAAAACACTTGAACAGAGATTGAACTTTCGAACCTCAATCTTGGAATTTTAACATAGTAGTTCTCCCTACCATAAAAACCATCGAAAAGCTCCTGCAGAACATCGCGGCAGTTTAAAGTGAAGCCACCGTATTCCTTCGGTTTGGCGCCATAATAGCTGCAATTCGCTATAAGTTCAGCAACCGTTTCCTTTGTTCTTGGCTCGGTTATCTTAAGCAGAGAATCTAGGCTTTCCTCAAGCCTGCGTTCCTCAGAAAATGTCTGCATTGCCTGCGTTGATTCAGCAGCCTGCTGAAGCCTGCTTATCTCAACAGAAATAAGGCTTAGGATGAATAGTGCCGCTATAAAGGCTGCAGCAAGCACATGCGAAGGTTCAGCCAACTAATCACCTTTAATCTTTCTATAGTAAACCACCACTAAGGCTATGAGCAGCATAACCACTGCTAGGCCACAATATATGAGGTTTATTCCCTCCTGCCTTGGCATAGGCTTCTGTTCACCTGGAGTTTCTGCTGGTGTTTGCAAAGGTATTGGTGTTGGCTTTGTTTGCTGCCTGATGCAATCTATATCAACGCCAAGTGCACAGTCAGGGTCGCAGATATTATCATCAAAAGCGATGCAAACATTATCAGGCTTGTCTGGTTTGCAATCACCGCATGAAACAGTACTTTCCTCAGCATCACATACACCATTGTTATTGCAAAGCCTGTTGGCGATGAAAAACCGGGTTTCTTTGCCATCATCAAATGCTATTTCTATCAAAGCAGCATTTTCATAGTACGGAACATTTATCTCCTTTATACCTTTTTCAGGATACCTTGTGCTTTCTGCACCCTGCGAACCAACAACTTCGTTGGTATCAACATCCACAAGTGGTGGATTAACAACAAAGATCGGCTCTGTGAATGCAACCCTAAGCTCATAAAGGGGCTTATCGTTGTCCGAGAGCAAGCGAAGCGTTGCGTTTCCTGGCAACTCCTCTGCACTTACGTAACCATACATTGCCTTAAGCTCCTGAAGCTCAAGGCTCTGAAAATTGGCATCGTAGCTTACGGAAAGCTTTATTATTTTTGCTGTATATGAGCCTGTGGAAGTGAACAGTAGGAAAAAAAGAAATAAAATGCAAAGAACTCTGTGCGAAGCCATAATCTCACATATGAGCCCTATAAATACTTAAATTATGCCTTTTGTCCAATTTAAAGTTTTGCCTTCAGTTTTCAATTAAAAGGCAGTTTAGATCTGCATCACATCTGAGCTTTGCAACACTCGGTATCTTTAATGGTGGGTTTGCTATTTTGATTTTGCAGTCCTCGCAAACATTGTATTTTTCGAAGTAACTCTTTAGGGCGTCCTCATCCAGCTCTTTGCCATAGTTTTCAAGCTCAGCTTCTATGAAAAACGCGCCGCAGTTGAGGTCTACAGCGCCATAAGCACAATCACGCCAGCAATCAGCAAGTGCTTTAAGAAAGGCGTAATATGTCACTGTTTTGAAATCTTTCGGTTCCTCAACTTCAGGGACGAATATGCTTACAATCGTCTTTTGCAGTTTTGCAAAGTCAAAGCCTGTGATGAAAGAAATAACGAGCATTCCGACAAGCACCGCAAACACGAAAAATACCACAACCTCAATTACCTGCATAAAAATCACCCCTTAAGTGCGGAAAGCACATACATTATTATCAGAGAGAACGCCACGAGCGCTATTATAATCTCTATTATCTGCCATGTGGTTCTGCTCATTGAACAAGCACCCCCTTGAACACCACTGTTGTGAAAAGCATTATACCGAAAAGAAGCATCGCGCTGTATAGCAGAAAACCAACGA
Organism: Candidatus Iainarchaeum sp.; assembly: GCA_021161055.1. GTDB lineage: Archaea > Iainarchaeota > Iainarchaeia > Iainarchaeales > DTGL01 > DTGL01. The sequence continues at coordinate 22,054 of JAGHBI010000075.1, forward strand.
GCAGTGTGCTGAACACCGTTTTGCCTATTCTGTATCTGTCCGTTCCATACCTTATGTTTGCCAGAAACACACCAAGAACTATCATTGTGAGTATAAGATAAATACCAACAATTACCTCAACCACAGTGGGAGGAATTATGCTGGAGAGGTCCGCAAGTTCAAGGGAAAACTTTTGCAGGCCAACTGCTTTAGCGACACCTTCTATTTGCAGTGTTATGAACTCAAGAGACATCACGATTGCAACAGCCATAATGATTGCTGTTGAAGCAAGTATCGGCGCCAGTGCCTTTGCAGATAAATCCACAGTTGCAGAGGTATCGCTGAGCAATGTTCGCATGTAGTTGTCGAGCCTGAATACAGAAAGTGTGTGCCTCCTTATCATCTTTGCGGTCTTTGCTGCGCTTTTTATGTCGGTTTCCGCGAAGTTTATCAACTGCCTGAATATCTGAATTAATCTTTTTGATGCCACGATTTCGGGCAGCTTTGTTTCGACTATCTCCGCAAGCGTTTTTTTCGTGTTGTAGAGGGTATTTATCATTTCATTGAATATCTTCACCACAGCGTGCTTCCTGAAGCCATGTCTTATATAATCCATTTTTACATCCTCAAAAATACTCTCCATAGGCCTGTTTAAAACAAGATAGCTGCTCATCACCTGCAACAGGTGCGGAATATCATCCTCTACCTCACGCATCTCGAGCCATGTGCGCTCATTCAGTTTTATATAAATGTAGGTAAACAATTCTATTGCCAGGAATATACCAAACGTAAAAAGCCATGCGATGAATAGCGAAGAAAAGCTGTATTCTCTGACAACGCCAGCTCTCGTGTTTAAATCCATTGTTGAGAAATGAAATACTGCAGGCAGCGCAAGAAAGAATGCTATCAGTATGCAAATTATATAGATGCCCTGAGGCATCCTCTTGAATTTTGGTGAGAGTGATAGATCAATTGTATTCACCTGCACCCTGTTCAGTGCAAAGTTCATTGCAAAGAGAACAAGCA
>JAGHBI010000048.1 GCA_021161055.1 Candidatus Iainarchaeum sp.
GATCGCCAGTTATAAGCGTGCATTCTTTATTAGTATCATCCCACTGGCAGTCTGCAGTACCATCACCATCTATATCCGTGCTCTCACACAGAGCCTTTGCCATCTTCGCAGAGCACAAACCATACCAAGTGTTCTTTGCATTTTCGCATCGCATCTGAGGGCCACTTGAGAGCATTATGCTCAATACAATGAACGCTATGAACACAGCAGCTCCTATGAGAATCAAATACTCCAGTGCACCTTGGCCTTTCTGCAATTTTCCACCTCCTATTTAGCACTTTCCTTTATCTGCCCGCCGATGGTTTTGGTGGTGCTTTTTAAGTACAGCCCAACAACGGTTGCAGTTGCCACTGCACCGCCCAATATGAGCAGGTATTCAAGCGAAGTCTGTGCTTTTTCTTCTTTCCACATTAAGTTCACCTCCCGAAGAAACCTGACACACCCGCATAGCTTACAAAATATACCGTATATGCTATAAATAGAAATATGGGGATATATATAAAGCTTTTGCTTACGTTGCCTTCCCTAATCATGGAAACCATTAAACCAACAGCAATTGATTCTATTATTATATAAACTACAAGAAGGAAAGTTATAGAATCCCTCACGCAACTCCAAAAGCCCACAACATCTGGGCCTGCCTGTGTTATAAAGCTGCCTGGATTGCAAAATACGCTGGCTTCGGCTCCAGGTATTCTATTCTGCCTGCCAGCTGGAAGCATCTGTATTGTTGCCAGGGTCTGCCCCATAAGGAATTCAACAATGGCTGTTATAAGACCGAATATAAAGGGCGAAATAAGTATGCCTGCAGTAACCATGAAAAGAACCTGCATAAGTGTTGTGCTCTTACGCTCTTTAACAATTCTGTGCGTAGCCCTTACATCATCTGCGATTTCATCAAGTATATCTGCTAGGCTTGCACCTGCTGCTATTGAGTCGAGGATTATATCAATAGCCCTTCTGAGCACTCTGCTGTTTACGTTACGAGCAAAACCTCTGAGAGAATTTTCAAGGTTTTCGCCCTCCTCAAGCCTGCGCAGAACAAGGGAAACCTCTTCTGTTAGCGGTCCGTACTCTGCAGAGCTAACAGTGCGCAGAGCGTATTCAAACGTGCCACCTGCTTTGAGCGTATCAGCCATCTGCTTGAAAGCATCAGGCAAAGCATCTTCTATCAAAGCGATTCTTCGCACAGCCAGAAGGTAGGGATATGCTAAAACAAGGTCCAAAACGGCAACAAAAGAAACGACTGCAAAGAGCACCGCATGCAGAGGTTTCATTATAAATACCTGCAGAACGCCAAGTAAAACCCAGACCAGAAGAAATGTAACAATTGCTAACACCGCACTTATCACAAGCCATTTTTTCGGCTCGAAAGGCCATTTTATTTCCCTAAGATATTCCTTATAATTTTTCCAAGTTTGTGATAGCACCTAATCACCTAAGCGTGGGGTTGCATTATTCTTATGAAGAAGAAAAGCCATATAAGCAATGCTGGCATCACCAATAGGTATATTAAAGCCATTGTATTTACATCCAAGGGAATCATGCTGAACGAAAAAGACATTTTACCATGGCTTAATGGCGCATTTCTTATGCTGCCAAGGATTGCAACAAACACTGGGAACACTATAGCAAAGAATATAAAGAACACACCTATGAAGTTCATTTTTTGTCCAAATTCCTGCATATGAGTTCTCAGCTGGAAGGCAACATCTTCGGCAATATCGTTCATTACATCCGAAAGGTTGCCACCAGTTTTTATAGCTCTTATCGTGTGCATCATTGCATTTCTTAACGCAACAGATTTTGTGCGTAATGCAAGCCTTCGCAATGCATCTTGAGTATCCATTCCTTCTTCAATTTCAGTAATGGTTCTAGCGAACTCTTCACTCAGTGGTCCATAGTCTGCCTTCGCAACTGCTTGCAATGTTCTGTAAAGGCCTATGCCCGCGCTGAGCTGTGTGGCAATGTGCCTCAACGCAAACGGAAGCTCAGCGCTTATCGCTTTACCTCTGGACTTTGCGCGCTGGCTTGGAACCAGAAGCATCGCAAGCGCGGAGAAGAAAAACATTCCAATGGAGATTGTTAGCACAAACGCAGGATGCAACCCTGCAAATACTGCCAATATTGTCAATAAAGCAAAGCAAATTATGGAACAGAGCAGTGCAACAACGCTAGCGAGAGCCAACCATTGCCTCGCAGAAAATTTCATATTGGCAGAATACAACTCAAGCTCGAGTTTTCGGGCAAGAGGAAAATTGGCGAACATCCTGTGAATCGGTCCCATTATTGCTCGCAGACTAAGATAGGTCTTGCCAAGAAAACTAACAACTTTGGATTCGCTCTCTTTGAGGTCCTCTACCTTCTGAACCTCGAGTCTGCCAACCTTGCCTTCTGCGATGAGCGATGTCAGCTCTGCGTATTCTCCGGGGGCGATTTCTATGCCCTCAGCAGCATATTTCTTTCTCATCTTTTCTACAATTCTTTCTACCTTTTCCATATCTGCTACCCTGCTCCTTCTGGACCTCTTTGTAACCATTTAGCACACCTCAGCTTTCCTCCCTCTCCAAAAACCTCTGCATTGCTTTGGCCGTTTCACTCACGCTCCTTATCTTCTTCTTAACAAGAGTCTCCAAGAAGTCGCGTCTCCTTTTGATTTCTTTTTCAATCTGCTGCGAGCTCATACCGGAAAGTCTTCCAAGCTCTTTCAGATACCTGCAAGGAACATCTGTTCTTATTATATCATCTTTTGCAGCATCCCACATAAATAGAGCTTCTGTCTGCGGCTTTCCTTCAAGTACACCGGAAACCTCTGCAAGCTCCGTAACACGCCTTATAGTGCCTTTTCTTTTATCATGCAATCTGTGTTCAACTATTATAAAATTCAGACCAGAAAGCATAACCTGTGGAACATTCATAGGCGGGCTAGTAACTCTTATCAATGTTTCCTGCGATGAGTTTGCATGCACGGTGCCCATAGAACCATCGTGCCCTGTATTCATGGCGGTAAACAATGTGAATGCTTCCTGATGCCTTATCTCACCAACGATTATTCTGTCCGGGCGCATACGCAATGAATTCTTGGTGAGTATATCCAGTGTGAGTTCACCCCTGCCCTCTAGACCAGGCGGCCTGGCCTCGAATCGAATCCAGTGCTCCAAAGGCAGATTGAGCTCAGCAGTATCTTCAATTGTTATAATACGCTCAGTAGTTGGTATGAAGGTTGCGAGCACATTCAGCAGTGTTGTTTTACCGCTGCCCGTGCCACCCGCAATCAGTATGTTTGCTGGCCTTGTGCCGAGCCCTTCAACAGCCAACCAGAGGAATGCTGCAAGCTCTAAGCTCACTGTTTTGAAGTTTATCATATCCACTATCGAAAAAGGATCCTCTCTGAACTTCCTTATTGTGAGTGTTGGTCCTGATATTGAAGCTGGTGGAATCGTCGCGTTGACACGCGAACCATCAGGGAGGCGAGCATCAAGCAATGGATTTGCGAAATCAACACGCCTGCCAACTTCGCGAGCAATCTTGTTGATAAGGTCTATAATTTCGTTATCTGAATAGAATTCTATGTTTGTTTTCATGATTTCATAATCTCTGTGAAATACATACAC
>JAGHBI010000002.1 GCA_021161055.1 Candidatus Iainarchaeum sp.
GTTTTTAAAAAGTGGCTATTCCTTAAGCTTGAAGAATCGCTTTATTGCCAGCGAAACTATCTCGAACACCTCTTGTTCGTTCAGCTTGTCGGTTTTCAGCACCAGATCGAAAGGCGAGCGGTCTTTCATTATATCCACATTGTAAAGGTTTTTGTATATCCTTGCATCAGCTTCGAAGCGTTCGCGCATGGTTTTCTTTACCTCCTCAACATCTAAGTTATCGCGCTTAGCGATGCGCAATGCTCTTACATCCTCGCTTGCATCAAGCCATATGCGAAACGCTCCGCTACCCTTGTAAAGCCATGCCATCATCCTGCTATCGAATATAGCTTTAGTTTCTTTTTCCGCTATCTCAAGCAGTCTCTTATCGAGCTCCAAATCGTAGTAGGAATCCTTAAGCCTCTCTTCTGTTAGCTTTTTCCCCTGTTCGGATTCCCAGAAGCCCATGCCTTTTTCTGCCTTTTCAATATCAAGTTTTGCTTCCTCTTTTATCTGCCTCATAATGCCGCTAGCGAATATACGCTTAAGCTTGAATGCCTCTGCAAGCTTTTCGGTCAGGGTGCTTTTTCCTGCACCTGGCGCTCCCGAAATCAAAACGAGCATTTTCATGGCATGCACCTCACAGAATTTGTTGAGATTAATAATTAAATAATAACAAAAAATAAATACGTATGCGTTATTTATTATTTGGTGGTGGTTGCGTGTTTATTAGGAAAGGTTACAAACCCAAAAGCGAGGTGGTTGCAAGCTTCTATGCTGAACCAGCTCGTGGAAAGAAGTTTGAGAATGTGCTTGAAGCCATTGCGAAGGAATCGAGCATTGGCACATGGACCTCGCTCAGAACAATGACCGCTAGCGCAAAAAAGCTTGCGCCGAAGATTTTCTACTTCAGCAAGAAGAAACATCTGGCAAAAATCGCATATCCGCAAGCTCTTTTTGAAAGAGCGAGTGTTGTGCAAATGCTTTCAAGCCTCGGCGGCAATATATATGGAATGAAAGAGCTTAGGAATCTGCGCTGGCTGGATATTGAGCTGCCTGAAAGGTTCTGCAACGCATTTAAAGGGCCCGCATTCGGCATAAAAGGCGTGCGAAAGTATTTCGGTGTTAAGGACAGGCCATTGCTTGGCACAATTGTGAAGCCAAAGGTTGGCCTGACCTCAAAGCAGCATGCGAAGGTTGCTTATAATGCTTGGCTCGGTGGCTGTGATATTGTGAAGGATGATGAAAACCTAACCGATATGCGCTTTAACAGGTTTGAGCGCAGGCTCAGAGAAACCCTTAAAATGAAGAGAAAAGCGGAGCGCATAACCGGCGAAACAAAGGCATATATGGCTAATATAAGCGCGCCAGCAGGCGAAATGCTGAAAAGAGCAAAGCTCGTGAGAAAGCTTGGTGGAAATTATATAATGATAGATATTATCGCATGCGGCTTTTCTGCTGTACAGTATATCAGAAATCAGGATTTGGGAATGATAATACATGCGCACAGGGCAGGGCATGCTGCTTTTACCAGAAACCCGAAGCATGGAATAAGCATGCTTGTTGTAGCTAAGCTCGCGCGCTTGGCAGGTGTTGATCAATTGCATATAGGCACAGTCGTTGGAAAGATGCATGGCCCTAAGCAGGAGGTTTTGCAGATACATAAAGCATTATCCGAACCCATGGGTAGATTAAAGGGTGTTGTTTCCGTTTGCTCCGGAGGCCTGCACCCAGGGCATGTGCCTGCTTTGCTGAAGATTTTCGGCAAGGATATTGTGATACAGGCCGGCGGAGGAATACATGGGCATAAACAGGGCACCTTTAAGGGTGCTGTTGCAATGCGACAGGCTATAGAAGCCTGTTTGGAAGGAATTGCGCTTAGCGAGTATGCTAAAAAACACAAGGAACTTGCAATGGCTTTGAAACAATGGTGCTGAGTATGAGCGAGCTTCTCAAAAGGTATGAACGCGTGGTTAATAAAACAGCAGACTATTTCAAAAAAGCAAGGGTTAAGAAAGCGGTTGTGGGTTTGAGCGGTGGCATAGATTCTGCTCTTACAGCAAAACTATTGTGCGATGCTCTTAGCAATGAAAATGTTTTCGCGTTGATAATGCCAGATAAAATCACCTGTAAGCGCGATATGGAGCATGCAATAGCGCTTTGTAAAATGCTTGGAATAAAATACAAGGTTGTGCCAATAGATCCTATTCTGAAGGAGATAGAAAAAACAAAACTAATAAAGGGTAGGCTTGCAAGAGCCAATGCAAAAGCAAGGGTAAGGATGCTTCTGCTTTATTCCTATGCAAATTCAAAAAACGCATTGGTTGTTGGCACATCGAACCGCTCGGAGCTCGAGCTCGGATATTTCACAAAATATGGCGATGGTGCCGCTGATATACTGCCATTGGCAAGCTTTTTCAAAACAGAGGTTTTTGAGCTTGCAAAACTTCTGCAAATGCCCAAAGAAATAATTACAAAAAAACCCAGCGCTGGTTTGTGGCGAGGGCAGAGCGATGAGAAAGAACTTGGAATGAGCTATGAAAAAATAGATGAAATATTGAAACTTTTAGAAAAGCACGCAAAGGAAGACGTGCTGAACAAAATCCCTGAAGCGAAGCGCGTTGTTGAACTTATTAAAAGAAACTCTCACAAGAGGCAGTTGCCCGTGGTGATATCTTGATAGCCCTTTTTGGTGGAAGCTTCAACCCAGTACATAATGGGCATATTGAAGCAGCCAAGCTTGTGCTTAAGCAGTGCAAATGCAAGAAGCTCTGGTTCATTCCATGCTATAGGCATGCATTCAAACCAAAGCTCGAGCGATTTGAGCACAGGGCTAAAATGATAGAGCTTGCTATACGCAATGAAAAACGCTTTGAACTTTGCCTTATTGAAAAAAGGCTTGCTGAAGGAAGCAATAAGCCAAATACAACAATCGAAACGGTGCTTGCGCTAAAGAAGGCTTATCCAAAAGAAAGATTTTTCTGGGTTGTAGGCTCGAATCTGCTTGGCGAATTGCAAAAATGGCATAGGTTCAGCAAACTTGTGGAAGAAATAAGCTTTATTATTGTTCCTATAAAGGGCTTCAGGGTAAACAGGCGCATTCTTGCAAAGCTGAATGCAACCGTTATTGATGAGCAGGTTGATGGCATTTCCTCAAGCAAAATAAGGGATATGATAAAAAGTGGTGTTCCGCCGAAACGATTTCTGCCGCAAGCGGTTTGGCACTATATAGAGGAAAATCTGCTTTATACAAGCGATTTTGCAAGAAGGGTTTATGCGTTAACAAGGTTTGTGCCTAAAGGCAGAGTAACCACTTATAAGGATATTGCTAAAGCCCTCGGCATTTCCGCATATAGAGCTATTGGAAACGCCTTAAATAAAAACTGTTTTAGCACGGTGCCATGTCACAGGGTTGTGAGGAGCGATGGCACAATTGGCGGCTTCAGCAGGGGAAGCTCCAAAAAAGCTGAATTACTGAGAAAGGAAGGGCTAGCGATTAAGGGCGATAAAATTGTCGATTTTGAGCAAAAAAGGCTTTCCTGGAAAGAGTTAATTTTACTAAAAAAGCAGGCTATAAAAAGTTAATTTTTCGAATAGTACGGTTTTATATATGAGTTAAGCTACTATAATATTATTGGGTGGTGGGAAGCAACCGATTTCTTTCCCAAAAGGAGAAGGCAGAAGAAGGCAAAGGAGGAGCGTAGCTCCTCCCTAATTTTTACCATGCCAAGGTGTCATTTATTGTGAATTCATCGAATTTTTCAGCAGGAAGCTCTATTATATATTTGCATTTTGCCTTTGGTGTATAATTCAGTGTGAAGGGTTTCAAAAGCGCTTTGTCCACAACGCGCTTGTTTTCATCAATAAACAAAACCGTAATCGGAAAGAATACGAAAAGCATATGTATGCTTGCCCCTTCTCTGGTTTTCCTGCCAAGAGGCATTATTAGTGCGTAATTGAAATTCGCTTTGCGCTCAAACATAAGGCCACGGAGCTTTGCAAAAAAGCTGTGCGCGATTCTCACGTTTTGCATTACAACCTTATTTGTGCTCTCATTGATGAGCATAGAATCAGCTTTTTGATTCCTTATCCTTCAGAATCTTAAGTGCAGGCACCTTTATTTCTTCAAGGAACTTAACGTTCTTTTTTGGTGTGATAAATGACATCTTCTCCGCTTTTACAATAGCTCTCGCTTTATTTATCATTTCCATCTCTTTCTTCAAATCTTCAAGAAGCTCTCTCAGCTCACCATGCTTTTCTTCGATTCTTTTAATAACCTTTTTCCTTTCCTTCTCTGGCAATACAAGTTCTTCGGGCATAATAATCAGAAATAATATGCAATTAACTCCTATTTAAAGATTTCCATTGCACATTTGTACCAAAACTTAATTTTTTAAAAAAATCATAGGAATTATATATTAGTTCTATTGGTTCTTGATTGTATAGGTGGGGGTATGTTAAACTCTATAGCATTCATTCCTGACGGTAATCGCAGGTATGCAAGGCTTAAGGGAATGAACCTTGCTGAGGCATATAGGCTTGGTGTGAAAAAAGCCTGGCAGACGATAAAGTGGCTTGAAGAGTACCCCTCTGTAAAGGTTGGAAGCTTCTATGCTCTTTCATTAAAAAATCTTCAAAGGCACAAGCATGAGTTAAGGCTTCTTTTCAGAATATTTGAAAAAGAATTCGAGAGGGTTAAGGAGAGCGATTACTTCGAGGAAAAAGGAATCAGGATAAAGTTTATTGGTAGAATTGATATGCTTGGAAAGAGGATTCAAAAATATATAAGGGAGATTGAAGAGTACACCGCCAACTTCAGTAATATGCTTATAAATATTGCTTTAGGTTATGATGGCAAGCGCGAGATCGTTGATGCAGCAGTGCAGATCGCAAGGGATTATAAGGAGGGAAAACTCGAACTGGAAAAGCTGGACGAGGAAAGTTTCAGCAATTACCTCTACAACAAATTTCCGGAGCCGGATCTGATAATAAGAACAAGCGGTGAGCAAAGGCTTAGCGGTTTTCTCACCTATATGTCAGCTTACTCAGAGCTTTATTTCTGCAATAAATACTGGCCTGAATTCAGCAAGCAGGATTTAGATAATGCTATAGAGGATTATATGAAAAGGGAAAGGAGATTTGGGAAATAATTATTCCTGACCCGCTCTTCTCGAAATCCTGCCTCGCAGATAATCTGCTACAGATTCCTCCCCTGGTTTTGGCAGCGCTCTTTTTATATTTTCTATTATTTGGCTTTTGGATAACCTGTGAGCTCGCAATAAACATCGGCAAAAATCCTCATTTCTCGCTCGGTAAACTGCCCGAGCCCTTGCCATCTGCCACACAAGGACTCTGTGAGAACCATTATATCATCTATAGCTTTTGACAAAGGCACCTTTTTAGGGAAAATCATACCGGTTTCAAAATCCAAAAGCATTATAGAAGGCGCAATCCTACTCCCGTTCCATAGGATATTTGGTCTTCTCAAATCTCCATGAAATATGCCTTTATTGTGCATATTTGCAATCTCTTCCGCAAGTTTTTTAATAAAAACCTCATTCCTTGCTTGCTTAAGATTATATGTAGAAAGATCCCTAAAACCCCTTTCAATCTTTGTGTAAAGCGAAGCCGTATTTTCTATCCAGTTCACATCAACCCTCAAAGGGCTAACAACGGATACCTTTCTATCTAAACTCTCAACAAGGCATATGAATTCACGCAAGGCACATACTGGCTTATATTCAACACCTCGGTAAAATTTCCTTGCGATCACAAATCTTGCTCTTCTCCCGGCCTTTATGCTATAAACGTCGTGCCTAGCTGCAATAATTCTTTGCTTCGGTGGTCTTTTTTTAGAGCTGGCTATTAAAATAGGCTTCTGCCATATAGCAATCCTTTCCCCTTTGGGAGCAACCCATCGACGATATTTTCTAAAATACCTTATTTTATCTCCCTTAATAGATACATTATATATAAGCTCTCCTTTCCTTTTCAACATAGCTATTTTTTTGAGAATATCCTGGGTGATTCCATAGTTTTTCAATGATATTCTTTCCATAACTTCCGGAGCGAATATTTCGTGAAGCTTTTTCTTGCGTTCCACCGCAGGTTTCCTTCTTTTCCTAAAAAGACTTTTTAATCTACCAACCAAAACTCTAAACCGCATAATAAACTACTATACTATCAGATTTTTAAATCGTTTTTACTTAAAGAACATATTATTGGCAGCCCCGTGGTGTAGTGGCCAAGCATCCGGGCCTTTGGAGCCCGGGACGAGAGTTCGAATCTCTCCGGGGCTATGTCCGCAATATTTTAATAATTTTTTTTCTCATTTACTAGCTATGCTTCTGACAAAGTCAGAAAGAAATGGGGCTGGGGGAGTTAAGGAAAGGTTTAGGCAAAACAAAATCGCAATGTTAACTACCTTTGTGCTTTTTTTAATTACAGTCTTATTTTATTTGCTTGTATCAACATCATTAAATCTGTCAAGAGAGCGCTTAGATGTCGCCATTCAGACCGCCAAAACCCTTTTGATTTTAGAAATTGTGGTTGCGTTTATCGTCGCATGTACCGGCAGTATACTCGCTTATAGAAGAAAAGAACACCTGTGGTTCCAGCCGCTGCTCACACTCATTGTTATTCTCACACCGTTTATTATATCTGCTAGGTATTATTTTTAAGATTCCAAAAGAATGCCTTTTCATGGCGAGCGGAATAGGTATTGTCCCAGAAAATGTTGAAAGGTTGGTAGTTGATTTTGAAAAAAATTACCTCAACCTAAAAATCAGTGGCAGCAGGCTCCAGAACCTTGGTTTTTTCAGTAGCTTTCCAATAAACATGCTTGGCCTGTCCATATCTCCGTGTTCTGTAAGGAACTCCTCAATGCCTGCTTTTTTAAGCTTCAGAAACAGTTTGTCAAGCTTGTCATCGCTGAGAGAATTCAGGTAAGAACGTATGCGCCAGTGAATCTTGAGTTCGCGATTGATAGGTTTCAGAAGGTTTTTGTATTCAGAAAGTTTTGAGCCATGCTTTAGATGCTTGGTTATTGCCTCCGCACATTTCTGTGCTGCATTTAAACCAAAAATTATGCCTCCGCCAGTGGTTGCCTTCACATGGAATGCTGCATCACCAACCAAAAGAATATTATCTTTTACGGGCTCCTCTACTGGAGGCCCTAAGGGTATCATAAAGCTCTGCCTTTCGATGGTTTCAAATTCAAAGGAATACTTGTGCTTGAATTCTTCAAACGCTTCTCTGGCATTTATTCCCAAAGAGGTTGCAATACCTGCCCTTGCAATACCTTCGCTTTCAGGAATGATCCATGCGAACAGGCCTTTGGCGAAAGAGCCGAAGTATACCTGAACCTTTGTTTTATCGAACGTTCCGGAAACCCTTTCTTGATAGGATTGAACAAAATATTTTTTATCGATCTGAATACCTGCAATTTCCCTTGCTTTTGAAAGAACGCCATCAGCGCCAACCACAACGCGAGCCTTTTTCGCTTCGCCCCTTGCCTTTCTCTGAAAGAATATGTGCTGTCTGCGCACATCTATAAGCTTAGAATTGAACTCTATATTGGCACCGTTTTTAACTGCTTCTTTGAAAAGCATCTTGTCGAATTCAGAGCGCTTCACAACAAGAGCAACAGGCTCCTGCCTTTCAACAGTCAGCTTTGTTCCATTTGCTGAGAATATCTCTGCACCATATATTCTATTTACAGTGCAGCTTTCCGCATCTATGCCAAGTTCGTTCAGGCCAGATACTGAAAGCAAGCCAGAGCAATTTTCAGGTATGCCTACCTCGCTGTGCTCCTCTATAACATCAACCTGCCATCCTTCCATTGCAAGAAGGCTTGCTGTTCGCAAGCCTGCAGGGCCTGCGCCTGCTATAACTATCGCGGGCATTTTAAAATTTTAACACAAAAAGGATTAAATTGCTATTTCCCTCTGTATGCCCATCTTCCAAGCTTTTTTTCTTTGCGCTTCTTGCCAAACTCTATTTTTGGCAACCTGAAATGCGCCTTCTTTTCCAAATCTGCTATAGCTTTTGCAAGCGCTGTTCTTTCCTCAACGCCTTTCTTTGCATAGGTGAAGTAGAAAAGCGCTACGCAGCCCACAATAATAATAACTGTGAGAATCAGACCTACTGCCAGCATCCAGGGAAACTCTGCAGGCTTTACTGTAACCGCTTCAGCAACCTTAATTATCGCAAACGGAGCCGGTTCAAATGCGTTTGTATCCTTTAGCTTCTCATAATTTTCCTTAGTTAAAGGTTTCTTTAGTGAGTATTCTATTGTAATTTCGCCTGGCTTTATGCCCTCAAATTTGAATAGGAGCACCGGATCTTCTTCCAGAACCTCAAACGGTTTATTAGCCTCTATCTCCTCTGAACTTTCAGCAAGAGCCTTTGGAACAAACTCAACCACATGCACATTGTTTAGGTCTGTTTTGAATTGCAAGAACACCTTCACATAGTATTTCTCCACATTGTTGTCTTTTACCATTAGTACCTTTACAGTTTTCCTTGCATTGGATTTGCCTGTTAGTTCTGCAGCCTCACTTGCAACAATATCTGAGAAGCCGTGCGCTCTCAGCAGATTAGCAGCATCTTCAATGCTTATCTCTCTGCTCCTGGTTTTTACTTCGGCAAAACCAAAGCTTGAGGAAAACTCCTCCAGTTTCTGCAACGCCCTATCTGCTTTCTCAAGCGCTTTTTTGTAATCTCCGCTCGCATAGTGGCTGTTTGCTTCATCCAAAAGCTCCAATGCTTGGTTGTAGAGCCTGTCAGTAGTGGAACTTATTGGTAGCTCATAGCTTTTAGTTTTTTGCAAAACAGCAAGCGCCTCTTTTTTCCTTTTCGTAACCTCTTCTATTTTTGCCTCGCTTTCCTTCTTTTCTTCCGGTTCTGGCTGTGCAGGCTTTTCAACAACCGCTGTAATTGTTGCAACCCCCTCGTTGCCTGCTTTATCTTCAGCAACAGCTTTTAAAGTATAGCTTCCAGCACTCAACCTGTTTGTATCCCAGTTCGCTACCCAGTAGATATTTTGTTCAGCAGCCTGCGTAACCTCCGCAATCTTCAAATCGTTGTAATAGAACGTCACCTTCTTCAATCTTGTTGCAGGCTCCTCCGTCTTTACTTTCAATGTGCAAATGCCTGTTACCTTTTCCCCAGGCTTTGGGTTTATCCATGTAATTTCAGGTGCTTTTGTATCAACCTCAAACGATTTTATAATCTCGCTCGTTAGGTTGTCTGCAGTAACCTTTATCTTAGCAATGCCATCATCGCCTTTGACAAACTCATAGCTTACGCTGAAATCCTTGCTTGTTTTCGGACCTGCAATCTTTGTCCATGAAACGTCTTTCTCCTTCTTTATATATACGTATGCATTTTCGAGAGTATCACTCGCCTTTATCCTTATATCTATACTGCCTGCCTTCGCATAGGAAGGAGCCTCTATCGTAACAGAGATTTCCTCTGTTGTTATGCTTGTGCTTGCAGCATCGCTCTCGTTGCCCGCATAATCGAAGGCTTTAATTTTATAGTAATACGTTTTGCCTGTTTCTACATCAGTATCTGTCCAGTTTGTGCCTGTTGTTATTTTAACCCTGTTATCGCTGCTTGGAGTAAAATCGCTTGAGGTGCTTCTATAGATGCGATACTCTTTTACACCACTTCCTGAATCGCTACTTGCATCCCAATCCAGCCTTATGTCGCCATCGCTCTCAAGAGAAGCGCTGAAGTTTGCTGGCTGTGTAGGCTTCGAGGTATCGATCTTTACAGTAAATGAAGCTATGCCGCTGCAGTTCCCATTTGAAGCACAGGCGCGAACCTTCAAATAATAGGTTCCATCGCTCAAATCGTTCTTCTCCAAGCTTCTGCCACTGCACCATTCGTCAGCGTCAATCATAGCATCAGGTTCATCGCTCGCATCGGTGCTCCAGGTGCAGGAATATCCAGTGGCATTAGAAACAGCATTCCATGTAATTGTAACATCATTCTTGTTGCTCCAGGTATCGTTGCTGTGTGTGCTTGAGGTAAGTGTTGGCGCACTTGGCGCTTGTGCTGGATTTGGCTTTCTCCTTTCACAATCAGAGAATGGGCCTTCGTTACCAGTGTAATCTACTGCTAGAACCTTTATATAGTAATTCAAATCGCTGTTTAAATCGCTTAGTGTATAGCTGGTCTGGGTTGTGAACCCAGCATATGTTCCGCTTTCCTTGGTGAATTCACAGTTCTGTGTGCTATAATATATTTTATAGCCGTTTAGGTCCTTTTCGGTGTTTGCGGTCCAGGAAAGTGTTATTTTAGCAGCCCCAGCATCGCTCCCGAGACCCTTTACTTGCGCAGGCGCATTATTATCCGAAAAATTGAGGTCAAAAGTGCAGCTGGCGGTGTTCCCTACGTTATCAGAGGCATTTACTTTGATGTGGTAAATCCCACTTTTATACATTCCATATTCGTAATAATCACAGTGATAATTCCCATCAAAGGCGGTGCAGGAATTTGATTCAAACGAACTTGTTTGGGAACCAACGTTTAAAAGTTCAACAGTTACTGAGACGTTTGATATATTTGTTCCTGAGCCAAAATCATTAAGGTCGAAGATAACACGCCTCGCATCTGTTGTTACGGGAGTCGTAGAGCCACATACAACATTTACTGGTTGTAGCACATTTATTTCTGGAGGTGTGTTGTCTACATACATTGTGTTGATTGAAACCGCCTGGTTGGAATCATTTATTGTTTCTCCTTCTTTCTCATAAAAGTTTAGATCAATGTAGTAGTTTCCATCAGCATCAATATCTGTCTGCCATCGTATGCTGCAATCAACAAAATTTTGGAAATTGTTCGTTGGACAGTACTCCTTTGAGGTATCTGAGAGATTGTAATCCCCTATTAAATTTTCAAATGTTCCTGGAGCTGTGCTGTAATACAGCTCAACGTTCAGCCTGCTGTTGGAATCTGCATTAACATCTAAATCCTTGACTGAAAAAGAAATAGTTATCTGGTCGCCCTTTTTAATGTAAACAGGGTTTGTGGTTTCATTAATTGTAACGTCCTTTATTTCCGGCTGTGTTCCGGGAGCCCCAATGGCAGATGTTAAAATAGAGATAAACGCAAATAGCACAATTATTTTTCGCAAATCCAAATAAATCACCACCGACCCAACCCTATTACAATTCTTCCCTTAAAAATGTTTTTAATACTTTTTAGGTTGGTTTTGTAAGGGGCTTTATGCTCGGCGTTCTGGGTGGCACTGTTTTTGCAAAAAAGGAGGGCTTTAAGTTTAAATGCGAGCGCACGCTCAGAACCCCTTATGGAAAGGTGCTTGTGAAGTTCGCTAGCGATTTTGCTTTCATTCAGAGGCATGGCACACCAAAAAGGCCGCCCCACAAGATAAATCACAGGGCAAATATTTATGCGTTCAAAAAGCTTGGCATAAAAGAGATTTTAGGTGTAAACTCTGCGGGAAGCCTTAAAAAAAGTGTAAAACCAGGCTCATTGGTTGTGCCTCACGACTTCATGCAGTTCTTTCCAAAAACGTTCTTTGATGATAAAATTGTGCATATTACGCCGAAGCTCAGTGAAAGGCTACGCAAGAAAATAATAAATGCATGCAGACGCCTTCGCATTCCTGTGATTAAGCGCGCTGTATACTTCCAAACAATCGGGCCTCGATTAGAAACGATTGCTGAGGTAAGGTTTCTTGGCAAGTTTGCAGATATTGTAGGAATGACGCTTGCCGATGAAGCAACACTGGCTATTGAACAAGGATTAAGCTATGCGAGCCTCTGCACGGTTGATAACTATGCGCATGGCATCGCTAACTCGCTGAGCTATGAGGAGATTGTAAGGAATGCTTCAAAGAATGTTGATAAGATAAAGAAAATAATAATGGAGATGATAAGCGATGACAATACTTATTGAGAATGCATTGATGCTTGATGGAAAGCGTGCAGATACTTTAATCGAAGAAAATAGGATAGCTGCCATAAATCCAAAGCAGAAGGACAGAAGCGATGTGGTTATAGATGCAACCAAAAAGGCGATAGTTCCTGGGCTTTTCAATATGCATACTCATGCCGCTATGATTTTGCTCAAGGGCTATGCTGATGACTATGAGCTGCATGAATGGCTTACTCAGCACATATTTCCCATGGAAGCAAAACTCAAACCCAAACATGTTTATTATGGCACGCTCTTAGCGTGTGCTGAAATGATACATTCCGGCACAACCTGTTTCAATGATATGTATTTTTTTGAGGAAGAAATAGCTAAGGCTGTTGAAAGAGCGGGAATGCGCGCCGTTGTGAGCAAAGCGTTAACAACACAGAGCTATAATAGAGCTGAAGCGAAGAAAGCAATAAAGAAGCTGAGCGATTTTGAAAGGGTTTTGCCTGCTTTGGGTCCGCACGCAATTTACACTACAGACAAAGAAACACTGTGCGATGTGAAAGAGCTTGCTTCCGAGCTAGATGTGCTCATACATTTTCATCTAAGTGAAACAAAAAAGGAAGTTGAAGATTGCCTGAAAGAACATGGAAAGAGGCCTGCTGAATACTTAAAAGAGATAGGCTTTTTGAGCAACAGGGTAATAAATGCGCATTGCGTCTGGCTGAACGAGCGCGAGATAAAAATTGTGGCTGAAAGCGGTGCAAAAATGGTTAGCTGTCCAACCTCAAACCTCAAGCTTGCAAGCGGCATCGCTCCGCTCACAGAGATTGTTGATGCAGGCATAGCTACTATGCTTGGCACAGATGGTTCTGCAAGCAACAACTCTTTAAATATGTTCGAAACGATAAAGCTTGCATCGCTGCTTCAGAAATACAAGCAATGGGATGCTACTGCATTGCCTGCAGAACAGGCATTTGAGCTTGCAACAATAAACGCTGCAAAGGCACTTAATTTAAAAGCTGGTGTAATAAAAGAAGGTTTTTTGGCGGATCTCTGCCTGATAGATCTAACACATATAAGTATGGTTCCGTGCTATAACCTGATTTCAAATATTGTTTTCTCTGCAGAGCCCGCATGCGTTGATACTGTTATATGCAATGGCAGGATTCTAATGGAAAATAGAGTGATTGGGTGGGAGGCAGATATAAAAGAAAAAGCAATGCAAGTGGCAGAAGAGCTTCTTTCTGAATGAATTAAGAAGAAATAATTCTTTTATTTCAAAAGCTCTTTTTTTATAACCACTATTTCGGGCAGGCCTCGAAACATACCTGCATAATCGAGCCCATAGCCTCCAACAAAGATGCGCGGGATTCTGAATCCTATAAAATCAACCTTGATGTGCTTTGCAACACCCTTATCCAGAAGCACACAGGTTTTGAATTGTTTTCCCTTGCTTTTCAAATAGCTTTGCAGCTCTTCAAGCGTTTTTCCGCTATCTATTATATCTTCTATTAATAGAATATTATCCCCCTCCATATCGCCAAACTCATACATTGTGACTTCTCCGCTAGAGCTTGCTCTATCACCATAGCTTGAGCATCTTATAAAATCGAGCCTTGTTCTTAGCTTGCTGTTTTCGTCGAGGATTCTTATAAGGTCCGCGGCAAAAAACATGCCGCCTTTAAGCACAACCAAACATGTGATTTCGTTGATGTCTGCAAAAGCCTCTTTTATCTCTTTTGCAAGCCCTTCAACTCTGGCCTGCAGACAACCCTTTGTTATAAGCACCTCTTCTATCTCCTGCCTGTATTTGCTTCTTACCTTTGGCTCTGGCTCATAAGCAAGCCTAATACCTTCTGGTGGCACAACAACCGTTTTGGAAAAGTCCCTCACAACTTTATGCATTAAACCACCTTTTGTAAAAGTTTGTTCTCTTGATTGCCTTTTCATACCTTTCAAACGTATCTGTTGGGAACCATTGCCCAACAGCAAGGCAGCCATAAAGCCTCTGTTGCTCCGCAAGCCTTGGAAATACCTGTCTTTCTATGCTGAACTTCTTATTCTTTGGAATCATTTTCAATACCTCAGGCTCCAAAACATAGGCGCCTGCGCTCACAGTTTTGCTTTTTGTTTCGCTCGGTTTGGGTTTCTCTATAAACCGCACTATTCTATTACCTTTCATCTCAACAACACCGAATTGTTCGATATTGTTGAGTTTTTTCAAAGCAAGTGTTCCAAGAGCTTTCTTTCGTGTATGAAACGCAAGCATCTTGCTATAATTAACATCCTTTATCTCATCACCATTGCACATAAAAAAAGTGTCCTTGAAATAGCGCTCTGCTTTTTTTAAAGCGCCCGCTGTCCCAAGAGGTTTGCTTTCTTTACTGTATCTTATTTTTATTCCAAAATTGTTGCCATTCCCGAAGTATTCCTTTATTAGGTCTCCTTTATAGCCTATCCCCAAAACAATCTCCTTAACACCATGTTCAATTAGGTTCCTTATATTGTACTCAAGAATTGGTCTGCCTTTAACAGGCAATAATGGCTTTGGAATCTCATACGTAAAGGGTCTCAATCGCGTTCCGATGCCACCAGCAAGAACGAACGCCTTGCTTACCGTTTTCATATTACGTGCAATTGGCAAAAAGTTTTTATTTCTTCCTAGTGTTGGAGAAGAGTTCTCGCTTTTTCTAGGTCTGCTCTTGTGTTAATGTTCAGATAGAGCCCTTGAAATGGATAGGCATAAAGCATACCCTGCTGAGCCAACCTCGGCAGAATATCTCTTTCCAAGCTTTTATCCGTTTTGTTTATATACGCAAATATTTCCGGCTCGAATATAAAGTAGCCAGCATTTATGAAATAGCTTCCAAGGTCTTCCTTGGGTTTTTCAGCAAAGCTTCTTATCCTCGCGCCTTCCACTATTGCGACACCATACTTCCTTGGATTCTCTGCACTTGTGAGCGCAACCGTTGCAACGCTTGAGTTGTTCTTGTGAAATGCATACATATTGCTTAGATTTAATCTGCAGATGGTGTCTCCATACGCTAGCAAAAAGGTATCTTTCAAGAAAGGCTTTGCTTTTAGCAATGGTTCTGCGGTGCCTGTAGCCTTTTTGCCTGTTATAAATCGCACGCTATAGCTTAAAGAAAGCGAGTTGAAATGGTTTATTATATCATCTGCCTTGTAATCCGCATATACTAAAAAGTTGTTTATTCCAAATCCATGCAAATGTTCGAGCACTGTTTCGAGCAGGGTTTTTGTGCCAATTTTTGCAAGAAACTTGGTTGTGTTGCCTATTGTTATGTTTTTTGGTTTACCGCCTGCAAGCACTAATGCAACATTGAGTTTCTCTCCAAGCATCTTTGTGAGTAGAAATTCTATTGCCTGACTTCTGCTTCTTATGGTTAAGCCATCCACAAGCGAATCAACCTTTGCAAGGATGTCCCGTTTTATTGAAACAGTTACCCTTGTTCTGGTGGAGCCTCTTTCCGTATTGTTCATACACCCTCATACTAATTATGAACCATTCATTTATTTAAACCTTATGCAGAAATATTTTCAGAGGAGAGAATATGAGGGTTGCAGTAATAGGCACCGGTTATGTTGGTTTGGTTGTTGGCACGTGCTTAGCTGATTTGGGTAACAATGTAATCTGTGTTGATGTTGATAGAGCGAAGATAGGAAAATTGCGCAAAGGGGAATGCCCAATCTATGAGCCAGGGCTTGAAGAGATGATCAAAAGAAATTTAAAAAAGAAAAGGCTTGCGTTCACAACAAATACTGCTGAAGCGGTTAGGGATTCTTATGTTATATATATTGCTGTTGGAACACCGCAGGCAAAGAACGGCAGAGCTGATTTAAGGTATGTGAAGCAGGCAGCAGAACAGATAGGCAAAGCAATGAATGGTGAAAAGGTAATTGTGAATAAAAGCACCGTGCCTGTGGGCACTGCTGAGCTTGTTAAAAGAATAATTGCCAA
>JAGHBI010000034.1 GCA_021161055.1 Candidatus Iainarchaeum sp.
GAAAGACCGCTCGCCTTTCGATCTGGTGCTGAAAACCGACAAGCTGAACGAACAAGAGGTGTTCGAGATAGTTTCGCTGGCAATAAAGCGATTCTTCAAGCTTAAGGAATAGCCACTTTTTAAAAACTAAAACTTTATAAAGAGTAGTCTAATTTTATTAATACTATGGATATTGAAAGGAGATTTGAACTGATAACGCGAAACACGGCGGAAATACTCACAGCTAGCGACCTAAGGCTTTTTTTGGAGACCGGCGTAAAGCTCAAGCACTATATCGGTTTTG
This sequence comes from Candidatus Iainarchaeum sp., assembly GCA_021161055.1. GTDB lineage: Archaea > Iainarchaeota > Iainarchaeia > Iainarchaeales > DTGL01 > DTGL01. The sequence goes on from JAGHBI010000034.1 coordinate 284, forward strand.
AAATTTCAGGAAAGATGCATCTGGGCACAGGCCTCATGACAATGGCTAAGGTAAAGGACTTTATAGATGCCAAAGCTGATGTTTCTATTTTCTTGGCCGACTGGCACACATGGATCAACAACAAGCTTGGTGGCGATAGGGAGGTAATAAAGAAAATTGCAGTAGGCTATTTTAAAGAAGGATTCAAAGCGAGTATGAAATGCTTGGGCGCTGATCCTAAAAAATTGAAATTCGTTCTTGGCTCTGAACTATATCACAACAACGATGAATACTGGGCAACCTTTGTAGAGATAAGCAAACACACAACGCTTGCAAGGATAAGAAGAAGCATTACAATAATGGGTCGCAAAGAGGGCGAAGCAGTAAACTTTGCAATGCTGCTTTATCCGCCGATGCAGGTAGCTGATATTTTTATTCAGGGAATCACTCTGCCGCATGCAGGCATTGACCAGAGAAAAGCACAGGTTATTGCTCGCGAGGTCGCTTTAAAACTGAGGATAAATCCCCTATTGGATGATAAAGGCAACAAGATAAAACCTGTTGCTGTGCACCACCATTTGCTCTTAGGCCTTAGTAAACCACCTCTCTGGCCTATTCCAAAGGATAAACTTCAGGAGATCTGGTCAGCAATGAAGATGAGCAAATCCAATCCAAACAGCTGTGTTTTCATCCATGATTCAGAGCAGGACATTAGGCGAAAACTAAACAATGCGTTTTGCCCTGCAGGCGTAGTTGAATTCAACCCGGTACTGGACTGGACCAAATACTTAATCTTCAGGGATGAAAAATCCGAGCTGTATATTGAGAGGCCTGAAAAGTTTGGAGGCGATATAACCTATTACTCATACTCTGAGCTCGAAAAGGACTTTGCAGAGAAAAAGCTGCATCCATTGGATCTGAAAAAGGCTGTTGCAGAAGAATTGATCAAACTGCTCGAGCCAGCAAGAAAGCATTTCGAGAAACCAAAAAATAAGGCAATGTTGGAAGAACTGGAAAACCTGAACATAACGAGATGATAGCATGGCAGAGGAAAATGAAAAGAAAGAGCAGGTAATAATACCGGAAAAGCTGCCTGCCAGAACAGATTTTGTCAGGTGGTACAATAGGGTGATTGAGCTAGCGGAGATTGTGGATAGGCGCTATGATGTAAAGGGCACCTTTGTATGGATGCCTTATGGTCTGAAGCTCATGAAGAATATTGTGAAAAAATGGGATAGGCTGTTTCAGGAAAACGGTATTGAAGAAACATACTTCCCATTATTTGTTCCTTTAAAGTATGCTCAAAAGAACGATAAGTGGTTTGAGGGATTCAAGAAAAACCTTTATGCTGCTGTGCCATTTATTTCTGAACAAGGCGAAGAAAAGCTCATTATAAGGCCTACAGGCGAACCAGCGATGTATCCAATATTCAGGCTGTGGATCAGGGATGGCAGACTTCCAATAAAGATATACCAAACAGTTTCATCCTTCAGGCTTGAAGGCAGAACCACGCACACAATGATAAGAGACAGGGAAATAACCTTCTGGTACGAGATTCATACTGCGCATAAAACAAAAGAAGAAGCCTATGAGGAAATGCAGAGGCATATAAAAATAAATGAGCATATCTGGAAGAACATTTTGAATATTCCGCCAATAGCTGTGGAAAAGCCAAAATACGAGCTATTTCCCGGAGCGGAATCTGCCGTAGAATTCTACATAATTCTGCCAGATGGACGCCTGCTCGAAAATGGTTCCGTGAATAATTTGGGGCAAGCATATGCAAAGAAGTTCGATTTGAGCTATGTGGATAAGGACGGAAACAAGCATTACTGCTGGCAGGTGTGCACAGGGAATGGTGCCCGCTACCTTGTTGCAGCAATTGCTTTGCATGGCGATGAGCGTGGCTTAGTAGTTCCTCCCAGTATAGCACCAATCCAGGCCATTATAATCCCCATCTACACAAAGCATGAGAAAGAAGCTATAGAGGCACATGCTTCGGAAATTAAGGAGATGCTCCTGAAGAGGGGGATAAATGCTTGCGTTGATAACCGTGCACTTACCGCTGGCGAAAAGTTCTATATATGGGATATAAAAGGTGTCCCAATAAGGATAGAGATTGGCAGAAAGGAATTGGCCTCTAAGGAATATGCCGTTTTCAGAAGGGATGAGAAGAAGAGATATAGCGTAAAGCAGAATGAACTTGCAAGCTTTATAAAAAAGGTCCTGCAGAAAGAAATGCCGGATTACCTTTACAAAAAGGTTGAGCAGTTTTATAAGGAAAAAATAAAATACTTCACGAGCACAGAGGAAGCGCTAAGGTGGATAAAGAAGGGTGGCGTTGCAAAAGTACACTGGTGCGAAAGCGAAGCTTGCTATGAAGAACTCGTTTCTCTGGAAAAAGCAATAGAGCCTTCGGGAAGTCTTTTATATGAACGCAGCAAAGGCAAGTGCATAATCTGCGGAAAGGAAACCGAAAGGCTAACGCTTGTAGGTCGCGGCTACTAGCAAATATTTTATCGATTCCCATGAAACGTAAAAAGAGCTGGCATGTAAAAAGCCTGCGCCCTGAGGAACTTTACATTAAGCCAGAAAAATTCTACACCCGGGAGGAAATAGAAAGGTATGCAAAGTGCAATGCTATGCGTAAAGCACAGCAGCGCTTGGTTGCTCGCTTAATAGAGCTTATGGGAATAAAGCCTCCTTTAAAAGTCCTTGACCTTGGCTGCGGCGTAGGCTATTCCACAGAGTATCTCCAAAGCGCTGGCTTTGAAGTAATTGCTCTTGACCTTTTGGAGGAAATGGTTAGGGTTGCAAGGAATCGCGGTTTGAATGCCATCGCTGGCGATATGCGCGAGCTTCAGAAATACTTTGCAAAGCAGGCGTTTGATGCTATTGTTTCAGTTTCCGCTTTACAATGGATAAGCAAATCACCTAAGGATGTGAAAGCGTTCTGTTTTGCCACACACTATGTTCTTAAGCAGAATGGCAAGATTGGCTTACAGTTCTATCCGCAAAGTGAACCCGAACTGATGAGAGTTGCAGATATAATGAGCAAGAGGTTTTCAATAGAGGTTATTGTGGATAACCCGAAAAATCCAAGAAAGCGCGTTCTGTATATAATTGGAGCGAAAAAGGAGAATTAGGTGTTATTTGTGCGAAAAAAGGCTGAAAAGCAAAGATTTTTATTATTTAAGAGCATACTGTTTATTGGTGTTGTTTATGGGTGAGTTGCCACTTGCGGCTGTGGATAGAATAATAAGGAAGAGCTCCGGGTTACGAGTTAGCAATTCAGCGGTTATAGAGCTCGCAAGGATACTTGAAGAGGAAGGGATGAAGATCTCACTGAAGGTAAAGGCATTGGCAGAGCATGCAAAAAGAAAAACAATAACTGCTGATGATATAAGGTTAGCTATCAGACAATAGACCTATTTCCTCCAGAAGAACAAGTACTGCTTGCTTTTTATCCTTCTTTCAATCTCCCCAAGCTTCTTCTGTGCATTCATGTACTGCTCTCTGAATTCCGATTCGCTTATATGCCTCTTGAAATACTC
>JAGHBI010000018.1 GCA_021161055.1 Candidatus Iainarchaeum sp.
CCGCCTAGCTCAGAGGTGTTCCTAGCGAACAGTGCAAGAGTTTTGTTCAATAAAAGTAATAACGATGTTTTTGCTATTGACCTATGTGCAAACTTTGGTTCTGCTTTTGAAGACGCAAAGCGAGCGGGCATAGCGCATTTCCTAGAGCATATGTTTTTTTCAGGCACTGCTCGACTTAGCAGGAAAGAGATATCTAAGCGCATAGATTCTGTTGGCGGAACAATAAATGCGTTCACCTCACGAGAAAGCATACATTATTATATTAAGGTTAGAAAGGAGCATTATGCATTAGCAATAGATACGCTGCTTGAGTGTTTCAACAACTGCGAGTTTTTTACCAAGGAATTGGAGCTTGAGCGAAGAATAATACTGAATGAAATAAAGGATATGCAGGATAATCCAACAAAGCATGTGATCTCTGAGTTTGTGAAGCTATGCCTGCCTGGACGCTTTGGCAGGCCCATATTAGGCAGTGAGGAAAGCGTCTCTAGGCTTAGGAGAGGAGATCTTCTAAGCGTATTTAAGAGCACACATTCTCTAGCCAATGCGCTCATTGCAATAACAGGGCCTGATGATGCAAGCAAATATATTAGGAAGATTGAAGAAGCGATTGCAAGCACTAGGAAAAGAAAGCCTCTGAAGCTCAGTAAATGCAGGGCAAAGCCCTCGAAAAGGGAAAAGGTTATTGAAAAGGATGTAGAGCAGGCGCACCTTTGCATAGGCTTTCCAGCAGTTAGCTCGCAAAGCGAGAGCTATGCTGCATTCTCGCTTATTGAAGCAATCCTTGGCGGCGGCCTCAGCTCGAGGATTGTTTACGAAGTTAGGGAAAAACGCGGCTTGAGCTATATAGTTCACCCTTTCTTTGAGGCTGAACCCAAGCACGGCTACTTTGCAGTCTATTTAGCTACAAGCCCGCAAAAGGTTGAAAAGGCAAAGAGTATCGTGCTTAAAGAGTTTGCAAAGATGCGCGAGCGAGAGGTTTCAGTGAGGGAACTGAAAAGAGCCAAAAGATACATAATGGGCACTAAAGCACTTGAATGGGAGGATTCGCTGGAAATAGCAAAAGATGCCATATTTGCTGAGCGCTCCGGCTGGAGCTGGCAAGAGTACTTCGAAGCGATTAAGGAGATTAGCGCTAAGGAACTTAGAAAGGTTGCTCGCGAAATCATTCCGAGCGATGAATTCTGCTCTGTACTGCTGAGGCCAAAACAGTAAGTATACATAACACCATTGTTAATTAATTAAACTTCTATTTATAAGTTAGGTTTAAAAATTGAATCAAAAATCTTTAAAATGAATTTTGTTCCATAAATTTTTTCGGGTGTGGTGGTTGGGACCTTGGAAGCGCTAATGCGCTAGGGTCGTAAGATCCGAATCCAAGGTATTGGGCTCAACCCACACCCAATCCTATTCTTGCTGATTCAAGGCCTGATTTAGCTGAGGAGATTCTTGAACTGGGGCGTGCTTTTGCAAGAGAGAATTTTTCAGGAAGGGAACGCTCGCGCTTATTGAAAGCACTTTCCAGTAAGGAAACATTAAGGAAAAGAAGCTTCTTGGGTGCGACCGCAACAACAGCTGAGCTTAGAAAGAGGAGAAAGCTCGAACGACGCAGAGAAAGAAAAGGCGAGAACAGGTGATATTTTATACATAACCAAAATCGCCCTTATTTTCATAATTATACATAATTTTTCGCATTTTTAGGCTGTTTTTAGGGGTTTGTACGTATATATTGCAGTATAATCTACATTATACTGCATATATAGCATATGCGAGCGCACTTTTGAGATATTGAAAATTATGTATAAATATTATGATTTTTTAGTCTGTAAGACCGCCGGCATTAAGCCATGGTAAAATGCTCATAGAAACGCTACGCTTTTGAGCGCTCTTAAAATGCTTGCGCTGCAAACTGTAGCAATTCAAAACGTGAGAGAAAAAGTTGCAAAAGCAGTGCGCTGGTGCTAAGCTCTCGATCAAAAAACAAACAATTGAATATAATCAGACCTGCCTCAGATAGAGATTACTTTTCTTTTTTGATATCTTGCACAAAAGCCTGTTTTTGCTGGCTTTTAAGGGGGTTTGCATTGCCTAGCGGTGGCTTGTCCAAGAAATTGTGCAAAAATGTAAGGCACTACAGGCGGTTTTATGCCTATTTAGCGTACTTTTCGCTCTATATCGTATCATGTAGCATGGAACGCGAGCTAGGAATAGGAAGATTAGTTATGTATAAATTGTATACATAACTAATCTTCCACAATGAGTGTTATTATCCTTTCATACTGGTTCTGTGTATACTGATAGTTCTCCTTGTGCTCCTGAACAACAACGCGTATTTCCTTTTCGCCTGCCTGCGTGTTGTGCCTTGGGTAAAGCTCAAAGTAGAATGTTTTTTCTTCGTGAGGCATTATGCTATCAACACGCAAGAGTTCTGTTGTTTTGAAACCGCCTTTTGTAAACGCCAAATCCGAAGGCAGAATAACCTTCACAGTTAGCTTCTTTTTGGTGTCATCATCATTTCTAACAAAGAGATCGAATGCAACGGGCTCTCTTTTACTCAGAACCATTCGCAGAGGGCTAAACCTATAATCAATCGATACCGGCATGCAAATCACCTTATAAAAAGATGTGGGTTTTGTATTAAAAATATAATTTTGATATTGAAACCCGTTATGTCAATAAACTTTGCAAGCTCGGAGGCAAAAAAATAAAAATGTAAAGAATCTATTTCTATTGGAAAAAATATTTTTCAGTGAGAGTTATGGCTAAAATGGAACTTCCAGAAGCAAGCCTTGTGAGAAAAACACTCATTATAAGAAAACTTGACCTGCCAGAAAGCGTTCTTCTCACTAAGCGTTCATTGCTTAGATGGCTCGCTCTAAGTCTGGGCCTGATAAGTGAGAAGGAAAGCAGAAAGATGGCTATAGAAATACTCGATGCGCTCTTTCATTACCTATTTTCAATGAAGAGGAACCCAAGCGCGGAGCAGATAAAACGCTTTCTTGAGGAAAAGAGAAATATAAGGATATCGGAAAGGCTTGTAAGATATCACTTAAACAAGCTTATTGAGCTCGGTATTTTAACGAGGAAGAATGCCTGCTATTGCATAAATCCAGCACCACAGGGAGAACGTGACGATATAATAAAAGCTCTTGAGTATTATACAAGAGAAGAACTTGAGCATAGCTTGGAGCATATTAAAATCGCGATGGAAAAGCTCATTGAGAAGTACCGCTAGTTATTTCCACACTTCCAGAAACTCTTAGCTTGAATTCATCTTCAACATAGTTTGTTTCATCGTTTTCTTCAAAAAGAGTAAACTCGATTCTGTATGCGCCGGGCCTATCAAAATTCAATTCGAGGGAATTATTCAGGGCTTCATTGGGCTGCAAACTAAATCGTTCTCCTTTAACTTCTTTTAGGAGGACCCATTTTTCAGCAGACGCCAGAATATTCTTCACATATATTTTTGCTTTTGGAACAGCAACCATAATGTGCCTGCCTATGTTTTTCACCACGTAATTTATTTTTACTGAGCTCTGTTTTGCAAGCTCTATTCTATCAGCGCTTAAAGAAGCGCCTTCCAGCATAATCTGCGCTGGTTCCGAACCGATGTAAATCTTGCAAATGTAAAGTTCCTCAAACCTACAGCGAGCAGCTATTTTGACCTTCTTGGCCTGCTTTGCCAACACATATCTTTTCATAAATACGTTATCCCATTCAATAATCTTTGGGCAGCTTTTACCCTGTGTGCAGCAGATTGCAGGGTTGTTACATATAAAAACAACCGACCTGCTTGCAGTGTCGAAGTCGCCAGCATTTATTTTTACGTTTGCAGGCAACAGAATTTCTCTAGCAACATATTTTCCCAAGTCAACTTCCGCAGCATCAAGCATCAGTTCGATCTCTTTAGCATAATCCTGCGATGGGAAGAATATTTGGAATATATTAATGACTAAAAAAACGAGCGCTGAAGCAACCACTGCATAAACCAACAGCCTCATGGCATTCATAGCATCAAATTAAATTACAGTATTCTACTTTATAATAATTTTCCAATATTTTTTAGTGGATGAAAGCGATAATTGTTTCAAAGCTTGATCCTGCAGGAATGAATATAGCAAAACATCTTCTTGAGAGCGGTTTTGAAAAGACTTCTGAAAAGTTCGACGGAAACGATGTTTTTGAGCTTGGAGAAAAGGAAATGAAACTTTACTTCATAAATGAGGATCAGGTGTATGCTGATTATGTAGACAAAATAGATTGCGAACTCATAATATTCGCTTCTAAGCATGCTAGCGTTTCTAAAAGGCCAACGCTAACAGTGCATCCTATTGGCAACTGGGGTAATGCTGAGCTAGGTGGTAAAAGCCATGAGCTTGTGAAGACCAGTGCAGCGGTTATGAAAAGCTATTTAATAGAACTGCAGAAACAGAAGGAAGAAAAATCGCTCAGCTATGAGGTAAGCTATGAAGCAACGCACCACGGACCTTATCTAACAAAACCCACTGTTTACATAGAACTCGGTTCAAGTATTGAACAATGGAAGGATGAGAAAGCAGCAAAGGCCATAGCAGAAACAATATTGAATGCCGATTATAGAATGCGTTGTAAAGCAGCTATTGGATTTGGTGGTTTGCATTACAACCCGCACTTCACAAGGATTGCATTGCAAAGCGATTATGGTTTTTCCCATATGTGTGCAAAGTATGCATTGCAATTCTTAAACGAGCGCATGGTTGAGAAGGCTATTGAAAATACGGTTGAAAAGGTGGAAGCGTTTATAATTGAGAAGAAGGGGCTTTCCAGCGAAAGGCAGCGCATAATTGCAATGCTTGAAAAGTTTGGAATTCCAATTCTGCGCACTAATGCAATAAAGTGATTATGTATACAACCTTCCCCTGCCTATTGCTTCTTTAGGCGTTTTTGCACCGATCAAAAACAGCCCGATGCGAATCTCCTCAATTATTCTGCTCAAATATTTTTCAACACCTTTTGAGCCTGCTTCCTGCTGTGCTTTAAGCACGGGCAATGCAACGCCAATTAAATCTGCGCCAAGAACGAAGGCTTTAACAGCATCTAAGCCAGAGCGTATGCCACCGCTAGCAATAATAGGACCTTTGAACGCTTTCCTGCACTCTACAATGCTGCTTGCGGTTGGAATACCAAAATCCCAGAACGTTCTGCCAATCTCGTTACCTCTAAGCGTTTCTATACCAACCCAGCTTGTGCCACCTGCGCCCTGAACATCTATCGCTTTTATTCTTGTTTTTGCAAGCTCCTTAGCAACATTGTAGCTTATTCCATGGCCTACCTCCTTAACATAGACCGGC
>JAGHBI010000005.1 GCA_021161055.1 Candidatus Iainarchaeum sp.
CTATCTATAAGGTTAAGCACGCCTTCTATATTATTGAGTATTGACGAATCACCTATTATGGACTGATTTTTGCCAAATATTATTAGTGGCACACCAAGCCCAGAGTTATAAGCGGAATTATACGCAGCTAACAGCGGCGCGTTTTCCCTGAGCTGATAGATTTCATATTCTACTATGATTAGGTTCTTATATTGCTGCGGCAGCTTTCCCAAAACAACTGGGTCAGTCTTTGCACAATGGGGGCAGCCAATACCAGTAAAATACACTGCACAGATATAATTTTGGAACTTTCCATAAGCGGATGTGAAGCTAAAGGAAAGCATAGCTAACAGGATAAGCGAAAATGCGAAGCGTTTTGGCAGGTAATTTTTATTTAGCATTTTTTGACACCTCAATTTGCACACTTTCCGCTAACAGTAATGTTTACTTAAGAAATCTCATCCGAAACAATATAAATACTTTTGTTTCAAAAAATGAAATTGTGATAAAAAAATGAAAGAAGTTAGCTTAAAGGATGTAACGCTTGTAATAGGTCTTATCACAGGTTTTGTATTTATGATTTCGTTTGTGGCATTTTATACACACTCCCTGCTCCATTCAGGCGATTTCTGCAGCTGCACTGAGCAAATACCAATCCTTATAATAATCGTCGCTTCCTCCGGCCTATTTGTTGGTTCATTCGCATACTATTTACTAATAGATAGAATAGTAAGGAGTTGGAAGGCAAAATGCGATCTGGAAAAATCGCTTGCCCCTTTTTTAAAGCTTTTAAACAGGGATGAGGAAAAGGTTGTTAGGTTGCTTTTGCAGAGGAAGAAGCTAAGCCAGGCAAGCATCCCAAAGCTTACAGAGCTGAGCAGGGTAAAGACAACGCGAGTTTTGCAGAAGCTTGAGGATAAAGGAATTGTGAAAAGAGAAAAAAGAGGCAAAACAAATATTGTTGAACTTGGAGAACATTTGAGAAAGCTTATTGAATAGCTACTCCAGTAACAGCTTCATTGCAAGCATGAATCCTGAACCAAACAGGAAAAGCAGGAATGAAAGAAAGCTTCTTTTCAGGTTCTCTTCTTTGTGAAGCTCCGGTATCAGATCAGAGGCAGCAATGTAGATGAAACCTCCTGCTGCAAAAGGCAGGAGAAAAACAACAAAACTGCTATCAAGGAAAAAGAAATATGTGAGCAAAGCCCCAGCGACGCACGTAGCTTGCGAAATGAAGTTGAAAAGCAATGCCTTTGTTCTTCCCATGCCGCTATAAACAAGCACTGCAAAATCGCCGAGTTCTTGCGGAACCTCATGTGCAATTATAAGCAATGTTGTGATTATCCCAAATGGAACGCTCATCATAAAACTTGCTGCAATAACCGCACCATCGATAAAGTTGTGGATGCCATCACCGAGCAATATGAGCCAGCTCACGGGATGAACTCTGCATAAACCTTCGTGGCAGTGATGCCAGTGCAAAATGCGCTCTATTATGAAAAACAGGCAGAACCCTATGAAAAGTATTGCGAATGCCTGCGTGCTTGGCATTTTTTCGAGCGACTCTGCAAGCATATGGAAAAAAGCACCGCTTAGCAAAGCACCTGCTGAAAATGCAACCAGAGCGAATATCAGCTTTTCAAATACGTTCTTTTTCAGGAATAAAGATAATGCACCCACCAGCGCAAGCAAACTATCTATGAACGCGGCGAGCAATATATAGAGCAGCACCATAGCGACACCCTACACTCTCACCCGCCCAGCTTTTGGACACAAAATAATGGAAAGAATTATGCCTGCAATAAAGCCACCTATATGAGCGAAGAATGCTATGCCTGCATTTGCACCCAGAGTGGCAATTCCATAAAGAAGCTGGAATCCGAACCAAATAAACGCATAAAGAAATGCAGGTATATTTCCGCTCATAAAGTACCCATAATAAACATGAACCTTCGCTTTTGGAAATAGAAGGATATAAGCACCCAGTACACCGGAGATTGCACCTGAAGCACCCACGAGCGGAACCGTTGAGGTTGGATTAAGAACAAAATGGAGTGTTACAGCTCCAATGCCCGAGAGAAAATAAAGCAAAATAAATCTCAACCTGCCAAGCCTGTCTTCAACATTATCGCCGAAAATCCAGAAAAACCACATATTGCCCAATAAGTGAAAGAGATCTGCATGCAGAAACATATGGGTGAAAAGGGTCACTATTGAAGGCATTGCGGGCACAAAAGCAAATTGCAAAATGAAAGTGCTCGGAAGCGCTGAACTCAATATAAAAACAAGGATATTTGTGAAAATTAAAGTAACAGTAACCAAAGGAAAACTCCTGCTCCTAACCGAGTCACCTATTGGAAAAAAGCCACGTTCGTTCAGCATAAAACCACACGTAAATATAAACCATTAAAACCTATTAATCCTTTCCCTAACCCTTTTCGCTTTCTCTAAAACTTGGTTAATATATGTGCTTAAAGGCGGAGGAGGCTGAACAAAAAAGTCAGCGTCCAGGGGAGGATTCGAACCTCCGACCTGCCGGTTAACAGCCGGCTGCTCCACCACTGAGCTACCTGGACATTTAGGCGTAAGCATTTGGGCATAATTATTGTAGTGGTTATTGGCATGTTTTTTAATTTTTCACTTTAACATAACCCTCGCTCAAAAGCTTCTCAAGTGTCTTTTTATGCGCTTTTGTCATACGCCCATCTCTGAACGCTCTCACTATTTTAATAAATTCTTGTCTAGCGGCATGGCTCTTGAAAACCAACCTGCAGTTGTTTCTTCTATTTTTAGGTACCTTGAGAAGGGTCAGCGCATGCCCGTGCAAGCCTCCCAAAGAGGTAACTGGTCGCCTTCCAGGCCTTCTTCCCATATCAATCACCTGAAAAATTTTAATTTAAAAATTATTTATTTGTCTGATATTTAATATTATCGTTTAGGGCTTTTTCTAAAATTTTATTGTCAGTAAAAATAAAAAATAGTGCCACACAGCAAGCTGCTTTTCCAAAGATTGTGCACTGGTACCATTTTAAAGGTTCTTGTGCAAGTGGCTGTCAAGTTATTGGAAGCAAGAAATCGGATAGCGGGAGTGGAACAAAACAGAACAAAGCTTCGAGCTGCAAACCTTTAGAACACTTATACATAATACGGAATGAGAAATACTTTCTCTCTTTTTATTTGAATGCAAAATTTTTGGGAGAATTAAAGCTTTTTTGGAAAATAAGCTAAAAATAGCCATTTGTTTTCAATTTAGGGGACAGATAACCCTCTGTTTCTGCTCAAAAACGCAAAAACGCCGGTTTTTATATTCTTCAAAAACGCTTTTTTAAAACGGTTCGTTTTGCTAATTTTTTTACCCAACAATATTTAGTTTCTCTAATTAATTTTTTATACATAATAAGGATTTCCATTAACACCACCATTAAAATGGGAAAAAGTGTTAATTTTTCCCCTTTTGGCTAACAAAAGCTATATAAAGGAGTTATGATACAATATATACAGCACAGGCTTTTTTGTAAA
>JAGHBI010000105.1 GCA_021161055.1 Candidatus Iainarchaeum sp.
ATATATATGTATGCTATTCTTTTAGAAGGTATAAACCATAATTTATACTTTTCGTCCCCGGGCTTTGCGGCTCTTTTTTCAACCAATTGTAATGTGTTTGGCTTCCTTAAATGCTCAACAACCAAATCTTCCTTAATCTGCCTCTGGATAAGCCTTATTTTTGCATGTTTTGTAAAAATAATCTCATAATCACTTAAATTTTTTAGTTTATTAACGATATCTTTAAGAGGCATTCGAATCAGCAATCTTTATTATCGGGTTCTTTACTTTTCCCATGGCCATCGCTTGCCGTTTTCATTAAACCATTCAATAGTTTTTTGCAAACCTTCTTCAAAGCTGACTTTGGGCTTCCAGCCTGTTAAGCGAAAGAGCTTGAAATAATTAGCCTCTAAAACCTGGACATCTAAAGGCCTCAAGCGCTGCTTTTCCACAACAATCTTTAAATCATGCACGCCCATAATCTCTGCAATAATCTCTGCAATCTCCTTAATGCTCCAGCACTTACCGTAACCAGAATTGAACACCTGCCCCTCTGCTTCCTTATGCTTCATGAGCTCTATTGCTGCTCTGGCAGCATCGCAGACATACGTAAAGTCGCGCTTTGCGTTTATATTGCCTAGATGCAATGTGCTGCCTCTTGAAAGCTGTGAAATTATCTCTGGGATTATATAGGGATGCGTTTCTCTTGGCCCATAGGTATTAAACTGCCTTAGAATTATTACTGGCACCTGCTGTTCGTGGTATAGAGTAAAGCAGAGCCTGTCTGCAGCAACCTTGCTGGTTGCATAAGTGGAATGGGGGTTTATAGGGTGTGATTCATCCATTGGCAAATACTTTGCTGTACCGTAAACTTCGCTTGTAGAATACTGAAGCACGCGCCTAACGCCTGCTTTTTTACATGCGAGCATCACATTTAAAGTACCAACAGCATTTATTTCAAAAAATTCGGCAGGCTTTGTATAACATTCTGGAATATAGGGCATTGCAGCCAGGTGAAAAACAAATTCAATATCATTTTTCGAAAAAATATCAGCCAGTGCTTTATCTCTTACATCGGCTTCGATTATAGTAATACCTTTTTCGCATTCTTTCAGGTTTTCTCTGCTACCGCTTAAAAAATTATCCAGAACATAAACATTGGCATTTTCCTTTAGAAGTTCTCTCACGAGTGCGCTGCCGATGAAGCCAGCCCCACCAGTTACGAGCACATTTTTGCCTTCAAAATCCATGCAAACACCCCTAAAACAACCAAAAGCTTTACTTAAAAGGAGTTCGAAAATGTTTAAATGTTTTGGTACATTTAGCGCTTTTTTAAAAGATTTAAGAATTCTTCTTTTTTGAGACCTGCCTGTCTTATAATTTCTAGGAGTGTTCCTTTATCTATTTCTTTATGCAAAGGCACAACAATCCCTTTTTTCTTGTCTTCAACAAACTTAATTAAAATTATATGGCTTCCTTTCTGCCTTTTTGGCACAAAACCTATTTTAGAAAGTATCTTCACCACACGCTTACCTGAGAGTACTGGTAACCTTTTCATATTTGACTCCAATTCGCGTTACAAGGAGAGGCTCTTCATTCAAACCTTCGGGAGCACCCATTTCTTCAATATAAAGCTCTATGGCCTCCTTGAGATTCTTTAGTGCCTCCTCTACCGTGTATCCTTGACTAACAACATCCAGTTCAGGACATAGAGCAACGTACTGCTTTTCCCCTTTTTTAATTATGGCTGTAAACTGCATATTGACCAAGATAACTTGTGCAAGGAAATGTTTAAATGTTTTGGTACAGTGACTTGGGAAATATTTTTAACAACCTCACAATGCTAATTTTTATCATGCGGGTTGTTGTTATAGGTCCTGTGAAGCCCTTTCGTGGCGGCATAGCGCATTCAAACACCATTCTGTGCAGGAATCTGGCGAAGAAAAACGATTTATTGGCAATTTCATTTAAGAGGCTCTTCCCAAAATTTCTCTACCCTGGCAGATTTCAAAAAGAGGACTCTGAGCCTGCAAGCGAATTCAAGAGTGAATTTATAATTGATTCCATAAACCCTCTCAGCTGGTTTAGGGCAGTGAAAAGAATAAAGGAGTTTAAAGCTAATGTGGTTGTATTTCAGTGGTGGACCACTTTTTTGGTTCCTTGCTACTGGTTTATCGCAAACAGAGTGAAGAAGCATTGCAGGGTTTCTGTTGTTTGTCAGAATGTACTACCACATGAAGAAAGCAGAATTCATCTCTTTTTGACAAAGCTGTCTTTCAGGAATGTGCATCACTTCGTAACGCTTTCAAGAGCTGATGAAAAGTTGCTTAAAAGCATAATGCCCAAAGCAAAGGTAAAAACAATTGTTGAGCCTACCTATGAACAGATTGTTGGGCTGAAAAAGATTGCAAAAAATAAAGCAAGGAAACTACTTGGAATAGAGCACGAGAAAGTGCTTCTTTTCTTCGGTTTTGTAAGGCCCTACAAAGGGCTGCGCTATTTGATTGAAGCGCTACCAGAGGTGCTGAAAAAGCACAACTGTTTATTGCTTATAGTTGGCGAGTTCTGGGAACCTAAAGAACAATATTTAGAGTTAATAGAAAAGCTGGGAATAAAAGAAAACGTGCGTATTGTTGATCGCTATGTGCCAAATGAAGAGGTGCCACTCTATTTCAATGCAAGCGATGCAGTAGTGCTGCCTTATGTCTCTAGCACAGAATCAGGAATTATTCAGCTTGCTTATGGATACAATATTCCAGTAATCACAACCCGCGTAGGTGGCAACCCGGATCTAATAGAACATAAAAAGAGCGGCTTGCTTGTAAAGCCGTGTGATGCCAAAGCGCTTGCAAAGGCAATAAACTATTTCTATGATAAGAAAATGGAAATTAAGTTTAAGCAGGCGATGAAAGAAAAGGTGCATGTGTTTGAATGGACAGAAGAGAAGGAAAGGGCAGTGCTTGGAGTGGAATAAGCTACGGATTTAAATAATTAATTTTATAATTAATTAATAGGTGAAAAAATGCCGCAGGTTGTTTTATCTCTGGATGAGAAGTATGATAGGAAATTAAGGAGGCTGGCAAAAATACTCTATGGCGGAAGAAAAGGCTCAATGTCTGAAGCTGTAGAGCAGGGGCTTGAGCTTCTCGAAAAGAAAATAAAAAGAGATAAGGCGTACAAGGAACTGCTGCTGCTGGCCGAGAATGCAAAAAAACATGGAATCGGAAAATTTAAAAGAGAAGATGCCTATGCAGAATAGGGTGCTTGTGGACACCTGCATTTTATTTTATTTAATAGACAAAACATGTGAAGAAAAACACAGGAAAACTTTAGAGTGGTTCAAAGCGATGAAGGGGAGGGAAAACCTTTTTATCTCACTTCAAAATTTAAGAGAGTTTTCAAACATAGCCCTCAAAAAGTCCAGCCTATCACCAAAAGAAATAAATAAATTGCTGCGCCTCTTTGCGGATTTCTTTGAACTGGTGTACGATAATTTGGGCGATATTATTAAAGCGAATGAAAGAGCTGGAAGAACAAGAAAAAATTTTTGGGACGCATTGCTTGTTTCAACGATGAGGAGATATAAAATAAGGACTATTTTAACAGAGAATACCAAAGATTTTGAAAAATTTAAAGGAGTGTCTGCAGTAAATCCTTTCCGATAATGTCTGGGGGAACGAATGTGCAATTCTCAATAATCCTGCCCACATACAATGAAGCGAAGAATATCGCAAAGCTTATTCCGCAGCTTGAAGAGGTTATAAGAAAAAACGAGCTTGATGCGGAAATAGTTGTGGTGGATGATAACAGCCCTGACGGTACTGCAAACGTTGCAAAGAGATTAAACGAAAAGTACGGTAATATTCGCGTGCTTTTGAGAGAGAAAAAAGAGGGCATTGGTGCTGCTGTTAGAGATGCTTATAATTTCGCTAAAGGAGATGTATTGCTTTCGATGGATGCTGATTTGCAGTTAAAGGCCACTGATATAATGAAACTCCTTCGATATATCCCTGAATATGATATGGTTATTGGCTCCAAATACCTTGAACCAGCGAAATACCAAAAAATTAGCATAATAAGCAAAATCCGTTACTTAATAAGCAAATATGGGAATAGGTATTTGGGCGTTGTAACAAGAACCCCATTTAAAGATTATTCGCTGAATTTCAGAGCACTTAAAAGAGAAGTCTGGCAGGCCATAGAGCCTGAAGATAAGAGGAACTTTTTCTTTGTGGAAATGATTGTGCAGGCTTATAGGAAAGGGTTTAAAATAAAAGAGGTTGCGGTTGAATTCAAGGAGCGCTCGCGTGGGGAATCAAAAACAAGGATCTGGCAGCAGATGGGTGTATTTCTTTTAAAAGGACTGATGTATGCGTTTAAGAAGTAAAGGCAGATGGCTATGGAAAACAAATCTTTGTTTGTGGAATTTTTTGGAGATTACCCATTAATTAGGGTTCTGGACTTTTTGATTGAGCAGGAAGGGTTTGACTACTCTGAAAAAGAAATATGCAAGTATGCAAACGTTTCATGGAACACATTAAAAACATTCTGGGGAA
>JAGHBI010000064.1 GCA_021161055.1 Candidatus Iainarchaeum sp.
AGAAGCGCACGATATTATTGCAGAGGTTAGAAAGGGTGCTGAAAAGAAGGAAGAGGTCAAAGAAAAGGAGGAAGAAAAAAAACCTGTCGAAGAAAAGAAGAAGGGCATAGAGCTCTGGCAAAAGGCTCTTGTTGAGACAATAAATAAAAGGATTGAAGATAAGGTAAGTGCTTATTTTGAAAAGGAGTACAACAAAATAAATGCTCTTATAGAATCGAAACTTGTTTTTATTACTCAGAAGGTGATGAGTGACATTGAGCAGAAGCAGAAAGAAATCGACGATATGCTGAGCAAACGTATAGAGGAGATAAAGCACATAAATGAAGAAGCGAAGGCGACAGTAAAGGAAATTAAAGACGCGCTGAAGGAAAAAGAGGCATTCATTGCAGAAATGGAAAGCGCAAAGAAGGATATTGACAAGGCAAGAAGGCGCGCAAGCAAGCTTAGAGAAACTCTAGAACGGGAGCTTGAGGAGAAAATTGCGGCACTCACGGCAGATATAGAAAAGAAGACCAGCGACGCTCTGAAGAATATCGAGGAGACCACAACAAACAAGATAAACAGGCTTGAGGGAAACATAGCGAGCATGCGTTACAGCCTCAAAAAAATAGATGAGGAGGTAAAAACAGACCTTGAAAGCACGGCAACAGAGCTAAAGAACAATATGATCAAGGAGATTAATGCTGTTATGGAGAGGAAGATTGGCGAAGCAGGCGAGGAGATAAATGCAATAAAGGAGATGCTGCTGAAAGAAGTCAAGGACTCACTTACCAGATCAAGAAAAGAAACACTGCAATTCTTGAAGAGGGCTCAGGAAGAGCTCAAGAGGCTTGATAACAAAGTTGTTAAAACCCTTGAACTGGAATCCGAAATTATAGAGGATATACTTACGGAAGCGAAGAACAGAATAGAGAAGCTCAAGCTTGAAGCGAGAGATGAGCTTGTTGCTGAAATAACGAAGCACATAAGGGAGCTTGAAGAGCTTAAGAGAACTATAAACCCGGAAGTGATTAAAGCCAAGATGGCCGAGCTTGATAAACTTAAGGAGAAGACCGCTGCTGAAATAGAACGGATTGCTGAAGAAAGGATAAGTGGTATTGAGAAGGAATATGCGAAAAAGGTTGAGGCTAAAATTGCAGAGATAGAAGAAAAGATGGCTAGTACTGAAAAGAGGGTTGAAGAGATAATAGAGAAGGCGGACAAGAAAGCCAAAGAGCTTGAAAAGATGGATGAAATTATAAATACCAAAACTGTTGAGCATATTACCGCTATGGAAAAGCAATATAAGGCTAAAATGAATGAGATTATAAAACAGCTCGAAGATGCCAGGAAGAGCTATGCGAAGGTACTTGCAGAAACCGCAAAACTTAAGGCGGAGCTCACCAACACCAAGGAGAAACTGCTTGAGGAGATACAAACCGAAAAAGCAAAGGCAAGAGAGGAAATCCAGAAGTATATTGAAGAAAGTGAAACCAGGATAGAGGCGTTAGTAAAAGAAGTGGAAGAGGGGGTAATAAAGCGCTGCGAGAAGGTGCTGAAAGGATTTGAAGCATACACAACCATGGACCTTAACAGAATGAGGGAAACACTTGTAAGAGAATCATCTCAGGAACTGCAAAAAATCCTCGAGATGAAAAAGAATGAATTCGCGAAGGAGCTTAAGGATCTGCAGGAAAAGATAAGCAAAGAGGCTTCCAGTCTGGACCTCGAAAAGATAAAGAACGAGGTTGAGGCACTTTCAACATTCCGCGAACAGTTTATAAAGGTGCTTGATGAACATATTGAGAAGTTCAATGAGCGCATTCAAAAGTTCAATGAAGCGATAAGTCAGATGGATTCACAGTATAAGGAAAGAGTTAAGCTTATTGATGAGAAGATTGCCGAGCTTGAGCGATTTGAGAAGAACTTCGCAAAGATTATCGGGCTCAGTTTGGATAAGCTCGTTGAAAAGAGATAGAAGGCTGTTTTAAGTTTCGGAGTGGGCCCGGGCGGAATCGAACCGCCGACCTCCTCCGTGTCAGGGAGGTGTCATAGCCACTAGACCACAGGCCCCACAAAAAATAAATTGGCACATAAATTAAAAAATCTGACAGTTACAGAGGGGCTTAGCACTTGCGCAGCTCCGCAACACTCAGCGCTTCTGATTATTTCCAATTTTTTTATAATTTACGTAGCAAAGCCAGCTTTCTGCAGGTATCGCACAGCTCTGCTGTGCTTGGTTCGCCACAGCGCTTGCATTCATTCAGAGCGAAGCCATCAAAAGCCTCGCTTTTTAGCAATAGAGGCTTTATCCGCATATAAAAGTTCCAGAGAGAGAACTTTGTTCCCGGGTATTGCTCCTCGAGTGAATCAATAAGCCTGCGATAAGCATTCCTTTTCGCTTCGCTTCTGAAAGGGCAACAATAACCAGAGTAGTGTTCAATACCAACGTAGTCAGCGTAAAGCATTATTTCATTCTCAGGAATCTCGCATAAAGGCTTTATTCTCTGGACAAACTGCCTGAAACTTTTTATGCCTGAAACTGGCCCACATCGCAAGAACCTTGCAAGGTCATTATCGCAGGCGTTCATAAGTATGCTCTGCAGTTCATCATCCAAATTATGACCGGTTATGAGCTTGTCCGCATGCAGGCGCTTTGCATAGCGGTTCATTATCGTTCTGCGCAACGTGCCACAGAAAGCGCAAGGTGAGCCCAGATTTACTTTTGCCCTTTTTATTTTCTTATATATTGAACTCATTGTAAGGCCGAACTCATCCTTGAATTTTACAAGCTTG
>JAGHBI010000017.1 GCA_021161055.1 Candidatus Iainarchaeum sp.
AGAGAAGGGTTGCCAAATTACAGACACAGAAAGGCGCGGTTGTTGTTCTGGTTTGCGGTCCGCAGGGCTCCGGGAAAACAAAACTTACCTCTAGGCTTGCAAAAGATCTGAATGCCGGTTTAATTCATACAGATGCCTATTATAAACCCTTTGAAGTTGTTGACAGGCTAACTCTTTACTTCGATGACCCGCGGGCTGTTGATTATGAACAGATGGTGCAAGATATAGAAAATTGGAAACTTGGTAAAGATATTGAGATGCCAGTTCATGACCCCAAAACCCACAGACTGGCTGGCACAAAAAAGATCCAGCACAGAAAGGTTCTTTTTGTAGAAGGCATTATGGCATTTCACCCCAAGTTAATAAAGCTTGCTGACCTCAGGGTCTATATTGAAGCTTCGCCATCGAAACGCCTGAAAAGAAGGCTCAGGCGCGATGTTAGAGAAAGAGGCAGAACAGTGCAGCATGTAAGAGATAGGTTTTATTCAACCGTTGAACGAGCTCGATTAAGATTTCTCGAAAAGTGGAAACCGAAAGCGGATTTAATCATTATTTCTTAGGGCGTCCGCAAGAAATAAATTTCTTAACGTTTTATTCTTTTACATGCCGTTGAAAAGAGAGCTCTCCTTGCTTGAGCTCACGCTTTGCGGAGTCGGAATTATAGTTGGCGCGGGCATATATGCGCTCATTGGTGAAGGCGCTGCTTTAGCAGGCAATGCATTATGGCTTTCATTCGCTCTAGCTGCAGTGATTGCAGCGACAACAGGGCTGAGCTATGCAGAGCTTTCCTCAATGTATCCAAAAGCGGGCGCAGAATACGATTTCGCAAAGCACGCTTTTGGAAATAAGGCAGCGTTCATTGTGGGCTGGCTTGTTATATTTGCATCTATTGTTGGTGCAACAACAGTTGCTATAGGATTCGGCAAATATTTGGGTGCATTTTTTGGTATAGACTGGCTCTATGGCGCTGCACTTATTATTGTATTATCCACAATCATTATGCTTCAGGGCATAGAGCTTTCCGCAAAGGTTGCTTCCGCAATAACAATCCTTGAGGTCCTTGGATTAGTATTTATAATTTTTGTAGGTTTGCCGCATATCGGCAGCGTAAATATTCTGGAATTTAAATCGCTGAGTGGCGTGCTTAGCGGTGCTGCCTTGGTGTTCTTCGCATTTATTGGCTTTGAGGAGATTGTGAGGCTTTCGGAAGAAACAAAAAATGCAAAGCGAGTGGTTCCAAAAGCACTCATACTTTCAATAACTATAACTACACTGCTATACGTTCTGGTTGCAATTGCTGCGGTTAGCATAGTTGGCTGGCAGGATCTTGCTGAAGCACCAAACCCACTAGCGGTAGTTGCAAATAGAACTCTAGGCAATTCTGCATTCACCGCTCTGTCCCTAATTGCACTCTTTTCAACAGCAAACACCGTGCTGTTGATTATGCTTTCAGCTTCGCGCATAATGTATGGGATGAGTCAGGAGCATGCACTTCCAAACGCTTTGCACAAGGTATCGCGAGCAGGTGTGCCGCATATTTCAGTTATTGTTACAGGTTTGCTTTCATTAGCGATGCTTGCATTCGGTTCAATAAGCTTTGTTGCTAACGCTGTTGACTTCGCAATATTCCTCGTTTTTATAGTAATAAATGTTTCGCTTATAAAGCTCCGTTACACTGAGGCTGCACGCGCAAGAGTGTTCAGAGTACCGCTTTCAATAGGAAGGTTTCCCCTGCTTTCAGTGCTTGGAATTTTATTTACAATTGTGCTGCTCTCAAGTATTGAATTGAATGTAATAATCTTCGGCACAATCGTAACTATTATTGGTCTGGTTATTGCACTTCTGTTTGAATAGACTTCATCTCACCTCCACAGTCTACACAAAGTTAAAAATGTTTGCTCTCGAATTCCATTATGGATTTTGTTGCAACGCTGTTCGGCGTCTTTGGCGGCTTGGCTGTTTTCCTTTTCGGTTTGCATTACCTTTCTGATGCTTTGAAAAAGGTTGCTGGTGCAAAACTGAAAAGGCTCCTTGAAAAATTGACCAGTAACCGAGTGAAAGCATGTGCAGTTGGAGCATTCACAACAGCAATCATTCAAAGCTCCTCAATGACCATGGTAACGCTTATAGGTTTTCTGAACGCGGGCATACTTGCTCTTGAGCAGGCTGTTTGGGTTATGCTTGGCGCAGAGATTGGTACCACAATAACCGCTCAAATAATTGCATTCAAAATAGGCACGCTTTACCTGCCAATAATCGCTGTTGGTTTTTTCACATCCTTCTTCTCAAAGAGCAGAAAGATGAAAAATATCGGTTGCGTAGCGCTTGGCTTCGGTTTGATTTTTATGGGAATGCATATAATGTCAGGTTCCGTAAAGCCTCTGAAAGACGAACCGTTCTTTCAGTCAATGCTTGTGGCATTTGGCAGGGAGCCTATTTTTGGTGTAATTGCAGGCGCAGTTTTCACAGCAATTATTCAGAGTTCTTCTGCAACAACCGCTTTGGTGATTGCAATGGGTGCTTCCAATATAATCACACTACCTGCAGCAATAGCCTTAACCTTCGGAGCAAATATAGGCACCACAGTAACTGCTCAGTTGGCTTCAATAGGCTCAAAGCTTTCAAGCAAGAGGTTGGCATTTGCACAGAGCATGGTCAATATGCTTGGTGTTGGTTTGTTTTTCCCTTTTATATATCCATTTGCAAACTTCGTGGCCCTGACAAGCACCGAGCTCCCAAGGCAGATCGCCAATAGCCATACAATATTCAATGTAATAGTGACTGCAATAATGCTGCCCCTTTCCAGGCCGTTGGTGAAGCTCTCGCATGCTGTTATAAAAGGTAAAGAAGGGGCACAGGAAAGTGGCTTGAAGTATGTGAACAGAAATATAATGCTTGTTCCTTCAATAGCGCTGAAGCAGATAAAAAAAGAGGTGCGAAGGATGAGCAAGCTCACAATCGATATGCTTGAGCTTGCAAGGAAAGCAATGCTTGAAGCCGATTTGAAAACCACAAAACATCTGCCTGAAAAAGAGGATATTGTGGATGAACTGAAGATTGCCCTGTTTCCTATGCTTGAGGAGCTATGCAAGCAGGACCTCAGTGAAAGCGACCGCAAGCAGGCGGTAATGCTGAAAGGGCACGTAATTGATATTGAGCGTGTTGGTGATCATGCAAACAACCTCTATGAGCTCGCACAGAAGATGGAAGAGCTAAAAATAGAGCTTTCTCCCAAAGAGAAGCAGGAATTAAAGCACTACTTTGACCTGGCTCAGGAGGCCTATCTAGCGAGCGTTAAACTGATGGAAAGACCTTCTCAAAAGCTCTTCAAAATAGTGCTCGATAACGAGCGCGAACTGGATACTATCCAGGAGAAGATTGAAAAAATTGAGATCAGCTCTGCCAAGAAAGAGAATGCAATAATTATGGTTGAAGCACTGCTGAATCTTGAAAGGATAAGCGACCATGCGAAGAATATTTTGGGCACCATTAGGCAAGGCTTTTAGCCAGCAATGTTGCTTGCAATAAATTTAAATAAGTAAAGAGAGTATTTAATGTATGATGGGTCGCAAACACAATGCTTCAGCGTTCGCTCTAATTATTGTTCTTCTAGCTACAGTAAATGTTCATGCTTTCGATTACTCTGCCGAGGCAGAAAAGTTTGATAAGCGCATTGATGACCTCGCTTTTGTAATCGGTGGGCTTAATGCTTCCGCAGTGGATGGAGGTGTTGAGCAAACAGGAATTGAAGCCTATGTGGAATCTTTAAATTCCCTCAAGCAGGTTTACAGAGAGATGCTGAGCGCGATGCAAAGAGGCGACCTTAACAAAGCGAAAGAAAAGCGTGATTTTATTTTCAACGAATTGAAACGCATTACAACAGCGAATGGGCTGAACTATAACGCGAGAGATATTGAACGGATAATAGGTCCCTGGAGTGCATACGAAATAATGAGATTGCAGAGAATTGAGGAGAAAAAGAAGGAAAAGCCTGTTAGAACACCTACGCCAGAACCAACGCCAAGCGAAACACCAAGCCCTGTGCAAATGCCAGTTAGTCCCGGTGCTGTTCAAAAAACCCCAAAACCACAGGCAAGGGCAGAATATGAATCAAACTATATGCTCGCTCTGGTGCTGATGCTTGGCCTTGCAAGTATGCTTGCTGGCATTTTTATGCACGTAAGAAGGAAAAGGAGGCTCATGTATTGTATTTTAGTTGTGGCGCTTGTCGTAAGCTTTCCTGCGAGGGTCGCAGATAAATGCGTTGGAAATCAATGCGTTGAAATAGTTGCTGGCAAAATATGGAGTCTGGAAGATGTCACCTTGGAAAACGGTGATGTGCTTCCAGCCGGAACCTTGCTGTGTGATGCGAATATAGAGAGGGACGGCTTCTGGAACGATAAATGTAACGCTTACTGTTCAGACTCTGAATGTACCGGTCAGGGGATAAAAAGTTCTTTTGATTTTAAGGTCACTCTGTGGGTTAAGAATACAGGGCCAGACCATGGTTATAACACTGTTTTGGATGGGGATAGACTTTTTGGTCTTGTGTATGGAGGTTACGAACAGGGTGTGCTTACTCCTCCAGGATGTCTTTATGAATCTGTAAGGCTCCTTCCCGGGGAGGTAAAATCTTATTCAAACAGTTATAGA
>JAGHBI010000022.1 GCA_021161055.1 Candidatus Iainarchaeum sp.
CAGCAGGCAATCAAATCTTTATCCCTACTAACTTGACATTACCCATATAAACCTTACGTAATGAATTTCACAACTTTTGGGCCAATTGCGCTATAAAAAGATTATTCCTGCGTAGCCCACTACATTGCTTGTGTCCCCCGTTCTACTGGCCGATGTATCGTATTTTAGAAGCCTGCCCTCCCTGCGCCCTCTTTTTTTACAGTATATGAGGGTGGCGGTTATGGGAGCATACCCGCAAATGCTAAGCCTGCGCTCTGCAACGATATTGTAAAATCCCTCCGCATCGAGGCGTTTTATATACTGTATGGCTTCCATATCCTTCTCTTTAGCGAATTTCAAGGGAACAAAGTGCGAGAAATCGCTGGATGCTATCAGGCAGAATTTATGCTTCTGTGATGCTTTAAACAAGGCTTCAGCGAGTTTATCCAGCTCATCAAAGCTTGTTGTGCCTATAGTAATAGGAACAATGCTTGCTTTTTTAAAGAGGTGCTGAATGAAAGGCAGAAGAACCTCTATTGAGTGTTCTTCTATGTGCGCTAGCTCATCAAAGTTTGCACTGGAATTGCTTACTATTTCCTCTGCAAGCTTTATGTTTACTGAAAGCTCGCCAAGCGGTGTCACCCAGCTTGCGCTCTCACTTACAGATATTTCGCTGCCTAAACCTGTGTGGTTAGGGCTTAGTATTACAAATGTTTCAGCTTTTTTTATCTTTGCAAACACCTTTGCAGCAACCTTACCGC
Source organism: Candidatus Iainarchaeum sp. (assembly GCA_021161055.1). GTDB lineage: Archaea > Iainarchaeota > Iainarchaeia > Iainarchaeales > DTGL01 > DTGL01. The sequence continues at coordinate 741 of JAGHBI010000022.1, forward strand.
TGTAGATATAGCCAGCATGCGGCACTATCGCTTCGTATGCAAGTTGCTTAATCTGTTCATTTCGAAACAGCATTCTAAGCGTTCTTTCGAGCTCTTCTTTGGTGCCTGGATAAAACTGTCCGGCAACAGCAGGCATTCTCTTTTCCATAATAAAAATTAATAGAAAAAGTAAAATAAACGTATGGCTGCAAGCACTTTGTTATTTCTCTGAAGTGGATGCTTTGAATTCAAATTCATCTATCTTTGCGCTGAACTCTTTATCCTTCTTTATGGATTCCCTTGCTTTAAGTATTTCACGTGCAAGGAGCCAGTAAACAAGTGCAAGGCTCTTTCGCCCTTTATTATTGCAAGGAATTATAAGGTCTATATAATCAGTCCTATTATCTGTGCTGCACAGTGCCACTACTGGAATATGCTGCTTTGCTGCCTCTTTCACTGCTTGCGAATCTATGTTTGGGTCTGTTATGAGAACAACAGCAGGTTCAAAGAAGCTTTTTGTTTGAGGGTTTGTAAAGGTTCCTGGAATGAATCTGCCAAGGAAAACGCGAGCGCCGATAAGCTCTGCAAACCTCTTTGCTGGCACCTGCCCGTATTCTTTCTGCGATATTACAGCCATTTTTTCTGGCTCGAACGTGGCTAAAAATCGGCTCGCTATTCTTATGCGCTCATCTATGGTGCTTATATCCAGTACCTTTAGCTTATCAGGCCTTTTTTTGAATATAAACCTTCGCATCCCTTCTGTTTTGAATTTTGCACCTATGTGCACACCTGCTTGAAGATATTGCTTGGCTGCTATGAGCGTTTTTGTCACCATTGTATCACCATCGAAACAGGCTATACCTTATATCGCATTATCTCATCAATCAATTCTACATGTGAAAGGAGCATTCTCCTGCAGCAATATCTTTTTACTCCAAGTTCGTCGAGCACTTCCTTTGGGTCGCGGCCTTTTTTCACTTCCTCTTCAAATCTATAATAGAGGTCTCCAATAACACTCCCACATGTAAAACATCTTACAGGTATTATCATCCCATCACCTTTTACTCTTTTGTTTCTTCGCTCTCGCGCCTCTACCGAGAGGCTTCTTGGGTTCCTTCTGCCTCGGGTCATCCACAAGCAGCAATCTGTCGTATTCCCTGAACGTTTTTTCCAGAGCTTTATCCTTAGTATATCTCACTAAAGCTTTAGCTATTGCGCTCCGTGCACTTACTGCTTGTCCCATGAAACCCCCACCTCTAACGCTTACGCTTATATCAACAGTTTTTGCTATCTCGCCTGCCAATATAAGTGGTTCAGCTATAAATGTCCTAACATAGTTCGGTTCTATGGTCTCGAGAGCCCTCTTATTTATAGTTATGCGTCCTCGACCTTCTTTTATTACTGCTCTGGCAACAGCTTTCTTCTTCTTTGCCTTAGATGTTATAGCTTTTCTTCCTCTTTTGGCCATATCACCACTTCGCCCCTAATTTTTTACAAAGTTCTTCTAAAGTAATGGCATCCTCTTTTCCATTATATAATGCGATTCTTATTGTTTCCATTTCAGCATTTGAGAATTTCTCAGGCGTGCCAATAAACGTTCTAATTCTCTTAAGCGCCTTTCTGCCCCGCACGCTTTCTGTTGGAAGCATGCCTGCAATCGCACGCCTCATAAGCCTATCAGGCTTTCTTGGAAATTTCGGCCCTTTATTGGGGTTCCCCTTCGCAGTCAAATCGAGCCTGCGCTTCCATTTTTCTATTACGCTATCTTCATGCCCTATAATAACAGCCTTCTCAACATTAACTATATCAATGTTCTCTCCCTGAAGTGCCCTCTCGGCAACGATGCTTGCAAGTCTTCCTAACACGTGGTTTGTTGCATCTATAACCGTCATTCTAACCAACCTTCATTGCACAATAAAAATTTCGTTTCCTTTAACATCCATGTTTACAAGTTCTTTAAGAGTATATGCCGTTCCTTTGTTTTTTGTTATCTCTTCTCGGGCTTTACTGCTGAACATTAGAGCGCATACCCTAATTGCTTTACTAAGCTTTCCCTCACCAAGGACCTTTCCAGGTACTATAAAAAGTTTATCCCCGTATTTAGCACTAAGCTTTTCGAGCTTTTCTATGTTTACACAGGGCCTTATTCTGCGCGGCTTTTCAAGCCTTTTGGCTATATCTCTCCAAAAGGCCTGTTTTGTGGAGCGGGCTTTCTGTTTAAGCTCCCCTATAAGGGCCTTTGTAGTTTGCTTCTTCCGTAACTTTTTTGCCATATGGATCACTTTTTAAGGAATGCAGGAGGGCGGATTCGAACCGCCGAAGGCACTAAGCCACAGGATGTCCAAAGTAAGCATTCTTAAGTCCTGCCCCTTTGGCCACTCGGGCACTCCTGCATTATTTTATTTTCTTTAGCTCTGCTTCAAACTCCTTGCACTTTTCCTCGAGGGCCTCAGCGGCTTTTTTAAGGACATCTAGATTGCTTATTCCACCGTATGTTTCAACCCTCAATATAAAACTGCTGTTACTCAATGCAAGCTTTAACTTACCGTGGCCTGCTTCCTCGCAATTGCCGCAGAGATCGCATTCATCAGGCCTGTCTATAATAATTTTTCCTGCCTTATATTCTAAAATCTTTTTCGGACATGCCTGCAACACAGCCTTTGCGCTTTTTTCACCAATCTTACCTTCAAGCTTTGGAACCTCGTTATATGCGATAAGCGCAGGCTGCCACTTTGCATGCTCTCTGCCTGTACTCATGACGGCTTCCATCTCTATAAAAATTTCTTGGCCTTCTTTCAGCTTTACTATAGGAACATTTTTGCACACAACCTCAACGTTGGGGTCCAAACTTCTTATATCGGAACTCATCACAGTTTTTGGCCCCTTTTCTTTAAGCACGAGCTTTACCCTGTCTCCTGGCTTGTAGCTCTTAAGGTCTGTTTTTAATGGAAGCAAACCAAGCCTTGCACCTATGTATTCATCAAACAGAACGGAATCGTTCTTATGTATTGAAAGGTCTTCGATTGCAAGCACAGGGACATCGCTCATAGCAGCCCTTCTTATGGCATTTATGAGTTTAATATTCGTGCCAGTCACTAAAAGCCTTACCTCATTTCCATCCTCAAAAACCTTTTTTACCTTCATTTCCATTACCTCTTCCTATATCTTTTCTTCTTCCTGCATCCATCGTGGGGAATAGGCGTAACATTTTCTATAGCCTTTATGCGCAGACCATTCCTTGTTAAACTTCTTATTGCGGCTTCGCTCCCCTTGCCTGGTGATAGGCTTTTGTTTCCGCCAGGACCTCGAACCTTCACTATTACAGTATCTATGCCATAATCCCTTGCTTTATGTGCTATAACCTCGGCAACCTTCATGGCTGTGTATGGCGTTCCCTGCTTATGGTCCGACTTTTCAACCATACCGCCTGTGCACTTCGCCATTGTCTCAGCACCGGTGATATCTGTAAGTAACATGAGAATGTTGTTATGCGAAGCGTAGATGTGCACGATTCCTTCACGCCTCTTCTCACTCATTGGATCCACCTTTCTGAGTCTTTGCTGTAGCAGCAATTCCCTTTATCTTCTCCTCCATTGCTGGTTTTGCAAACTTTATCTGGTTTTCCTCATCCTTTCTCACAATGTAGCCAGGCACACTTACCTTTTTGGAGCCTATAGCAATGTGTCCGTGAACGACAAGCTGCCTTGCCTGCTTTGGGGTTCTTGCAAGCCCCTTGCGCCAGACAAGTGTTTGGAGCCTTCTTTCAAGAATATCCTCAACAGTGAGTGCAAGCACATCGTTCAGCGTGGAATCCTTCTTAAGGAGACCAACCCTTATAAGGCTCTCTATAAGCTCTTTTTGCCTTTCAAGGCGCTGTTCTAATGGCAGAGCCAAGAGTTCGCGAGCAACCTTTCTCTTTCTTCGAAGAAATGCCTCTGCTATCCAGAGCTCTTTCTTGTTTTTTAATCCGTACTTTTTACAGAGCTCATCGCGCCGCATAATATCTTGCTTATCCCAGGGCATTCTGGGTCTTTCATACTTGTTTTTGGGTTTCTTCGGATCGCCCATTTTGTCACCTCGTTACTTCTTAGAGCCTTTCGATTCACTTTTCTTCTTACCCCCGCTTTTCCTCGCTTCCTTTTTCATAACGCCCACTATAGGACCCTTTCCTCTATGGGTGCTCTTGGTGCGCTGTCCTCTCACAGGCAAGCCCCAAGCGTGCCTCAAACCTCTGTAGCTCTTTATCTTGTTAAGCCTCTTTATGTCTTCCCTTATTGCAAACTCAAGGTCGCCCATTATGGCAAGTCTTGAGCTGGCGGTGTAGAACTCCTTCCTCCTATTAAGTGCCCACTCCGGAATGCCATACTTTAGCGGATCTTTTATTATAGACTCTAAGAGCTTCACCTGCTCTTCACTAAGCTTACCAATCTTTTCATCAAATGCTATGCCAGTTTCTCTCTCGAAAACTCGCGCAATGATAAGGCCTATCCTGTGGCTTATGCCCTTTATTTTTGTAAGAGCGTGATAAATAGGCTTTTTTCCATCGAGGTCTGTAGATGCTATCCTTACAATATAGCGGATTGTTTCCTGCTTTGTTTCCTCTGCCATACACATCACTTCAGACTCTTCAGTATTTCTTCCACAGATTTGTTTTTAATTTCAATCCTCTCTTTTGTGGGAAAGAGATGCCTTATATTGCATTTCTTTTTCTTACCATCCTTTCCTACAACTGTTGCGAATACTCCTTCAACTTCCACTACAACCACTCTCTTACCAGCATCTCTGCCTGCAGTCTTGTAACATATCCTTCCAGGCTCTATCGCTGCCATTGCTCTCACCTTGTTTTAATGTTCTTGAGGTATCTCATTATGACGCTTGCAGCCCCTTCAATACCTATTTTATCCATATTCATTGCAAGGTCAAAGTTTTTCACATCGTAGATGTTTATTCCAAGCAACGAAAGTATGTTCTGCTTCAACTCATCATCCTCCTTACGAAGCTTTTCCTTAGCGTCGCTCAAAGGAATTTTTGCCTTCTTTGTGATAACGTTTGCTCTTGATTTCTGCGTCATATAAAGGAAAACCTTCATGCTGTCGCTTGCAACCCAGCACGCCAGAGGCCAATCGATTATCACATGCGTGCTCTTTGCTTCTTTGTTTATAAGCTCTCTGAGTTCCTCTATGAACTTTTCGCTTGTAAGCAAGCTTTCAATCTCTTGAACGCTTTTTCTGTGTTTCTTTGCCATCTTTTTGAGTATTGTTTCTTTTGGAAGATACTTTATTCCAAGCTGAAGCGCCAAAAGTTTGCTTATATCCTCAACACCACTCCCTGGGAGAGAGCTTAGAGCAATGATCATCCAGAAGACCTATATACTTATTTATTCCAATAATTTTAAAGACTGCTCTATATAACCTCTAAGCCTCACTTCACAGTCTTCGAGCCTTTTTATGCCCTGTTTGACCTTTATTGCCTCCTCGATCACAGTTTTCCTGCACTTATTACAGAGCACGCCCCCAAATATTGCCGAGGGCCTTTTCTCACTCTTGCTCAGGTTGCGCTCGTTTGATACGCCTGCAAGCTTTTTGCTACAAAGCGCGCAGCTAGCGCAGCTGCTGTGCTTCCTCTTTTTAAAATAAATCTTTGTTTTTCCAGACGGTGTCCTTCTGTACGCCTTCTTTTTTCTTCCCTGCTTACCGCGCATTGAGATCACTCTTTACCAAGCTTTTTTATCACGAGCTGAAATGCAAGTGATGTTATAACCGAAACAACAATGTAATATATTATCCAGCTGCCTACTATTGGAAAGCTATGGCTCCCATAGGTCGTGTTCAAGAATGGAAACAAAAACAAAACTATCAATATCGAAAGGCCCATCGTTGGCAGAGACGCTCGCATCATCTTCATATTGATTTCAAGCACTTCAATCTGTAGCTCTTTGAGCCTCTTCTGCGATTCCCTATCGGTCTTTTTCATAAGCTCTTTAAGTTCAGCATGCTTCTTCTTAAGCTCCCTGAGCTGTTCTTTCCCTACAATCTTATGCCTAATTACAAGGCTCACGATACTGAACACCAGCGTTATCACAACCGCTATTATGAGCAAATCAATCTCTGGCGATACAAACATTCAAACACCAAAAAAAGTCAACAAACAAGATATATAAAACCATTGCCTGCTAATATATAAAAACATTATCCTTTCACCTTTCGCAATGCTAACGCAGGAATTTCTTGAGCAGCGGGTGCATATCCCTTAATTTAAACCTTGCAAGCTGCTCGTACAGGTTATACACTATCCCAACTGTTAATAGTATCCCTGTGCCTGAGGCAAGGCCTTTCAAAGCCATATTGCCGATACCTGCAAGCAGAGCAACAAATACCGAGCCTATTATTGTTATTGTTGGAATATACCTGTTTAAAATCTTCACAGTAACCCTGCTATCCCTTCTGAAGCCTGGAATGTACATACCTGAGCTTTCAAGCTGCTCTGCAATGTCCTCCGGGCTTTGTCCACCCATAAGCACCCAGAGCTTTCCGAATATTATGCAAAATACTGTAAGGAGAATTATGTATACAAATGCCTGAATAAGCCTTAGGGCCATGGTTTCCTGAAAAATTACGCCAAATCCTTGTGCGCCAACCTGCCTTATAACTTCTTCAAACAACCCACTTATTGATGTGCTGAATTTGCTCCACTGCCCAGCACCCTGCGAAGGCATGAGTTCGGCAGTTATTGGATTGCCTGTTGCCCAGGTCAAATAGCGCACAGCGTCGCCCAGAACTGGCACATCTTTAAATATAGAAGCCAAGATTACGAAGTTTGCAAAGAGCGCGGTTGCAAATATCACAGGAATTACCGAAACATACAGAAGCCTAACAGGATATCTGCCGCCCAAACCCTTTCTTCCAAGAGTGATTGGGATATTAACATGCATCGCCTGCGCATATATCACAACAAGAAACATTGCAATTGCTATAAGCAAAGGCATAAGAAGCAGGAAATCTGGCTGACCAGCAAACCACGTGGTGATGAAGCGTAAAATTATTCCCGGGGTTTCCCCCTCCTTTAAAGGTATTCTGAAAAGTTGCCAGAATACACGGTATGTTACGCCACCTGCAATAAAAAGCCCGATTCCTGAACCTATGCCATATTTTCCCACAAGGTCATCCAAATAGAATAATATTATGGAACCAAATGCTATCTGCAAGCCAAGTATGAATATATCACCTTCAACCCATCTGCTTAGGGGATACACAAAGCCCTCAAAAAAACAGAAGAGTATTGCAGCCAGCTTTTGCAAGCTTTGAAATGTTGCTCTGCCTCTGGGATCTGCCAGATTTATTTCTATTATTTTCGCTCCCACAAGCAGTTGCAGCATAAGCGAAGCGAATACAATTGGGCCTATGCCGGCAGTAACCAAAGTGCCTGTAGTGCTTCCAAAGATTTCCTGCACCATTGCCAGCTCCTCTTTTGCTCTGCCTGTGAGGCCAACAAGTGCGACATTTCCCATAATAAAAAATACGAGAAGCGCAAGCGCACTCCACATTATGCGCCTCTTCAGAGGCACCTCTACTTCTGGCCTTTTTACTTCAGGAATATATGACGCTATTCTAATTGCAATTTCTGTAAGGCTCATTGATTATCACTTTTCACCCCTTCGTTTTCCACAACTGTTCCGCCAGCATTAATTATTTTTTCAAGCGCCTTTTCCGAGGCTTTCGCATTGATGAGCTTTATCCCCCTCTTTATATTGCCTCTTGATAGAACCTTTCCAAAGCCAAGCTTTTTACCATCGACAACAATTAAGCCGTTTTCCAGCACAAGCCTTTTTTCACTTTCAAGTCTATCTAAAAGCCTTTCAAGTTCTTTCAGGTTTATTGCATCAGGTTTCTTTTTTGGCTTCAACTTTTTCTTCTTTTCCTCGCCCAAGAAAAGCATGCGCTTATGCCTTGCCGAGCCAGCTCTGCCACGGCCTCCCCTTGAACCAGCGCCGCGCTTATTTTTTGTGTTTCCTTTACCATGCGTCCTCTTGCCCCTGAGCTTATTCTTTTTCTTTCGCTTCCTTACAACCATGCAATCACCTAAAGCATTCTCTCTATGAGCTCGTTTATTGCTTCTCCGCGATAGCCCAAGGCACCGCCAACCTTAAAACTCTTCTTTATGCCTGCCCTCCCATAACCCTTGCTTGGTGGTCTCATTCGAAAGGATCTCTTTATTTTCAGTTTCTCAAGTGTTAGTTCGCGTTTTTCAATCTTTTCCGCAAGCTCTAAAAATGAATTCAGATTGTGTTTTTTTAGGTAATCCCTATCCAGTCTTTTTCCGCATTCTAAATACGCCTTCTTCTCGAGAAGCTTTGCCAGGGTCTCTTTTTTTATTTCGCCCCAGGTTATGTAGTTCTCCACCTTCTTGAGCATCCTTATGGTGCTTTTTTCCTCCGGAAGAAGTGTGAGGTGGTTGGGCCTCTTGAGGTTGAGGTATCGCATTGTTCTCTCAACAGGTTCTCTGACATGCACTGTTCCGCGAACCCTTATTGCCGCTATCATTTACGCTCCCTCAAAAGCTTTTTTTCTATCTGGGGTGAAGTTTTAACCTTCATTGTTTTTCTTAGAGCATCCACACAAGCGCTCACAAAGTTGAGCCTTATCGATGTATTGCCTGATGTTTTGCTCCAAACATCCTCTATACCTGCAAACTCTAGCACTGGTTTTATCGCTTTGCCAACAACCAGGCCAACTCCTTTTGGGGCTGGCATAAGGGTTACTCTCACAGAAGCGCACTTACCGGTTACCTTAAATGGCACACTGTGCGGTTCATTGCATGCACATTCCCAGCTGCCACACCCTCTCTGCACAAATATAAGGTTAAGCTTTGCATTTTTTGTGGCCTTTCTCACGGCAGGCCATTTTTCCCTATCCTTTGCGGTTCCTAACCCTATAATACCATTCCTGTTTCCAACAAGCACAGCCGCCCGGAAGGAAAATTTTCTCCCAGCGCGAACCACGCGAGCAGTTTTTTTAACATCAATGACCACACTTTCAAGGTTTGGTTCTAGATAATCCACAATTTCTGGCTCCATAATGCGCTTGTTTGCTAGCAGAAGCTCTTCAAGCGACTTTATCCTGCCGCTAAACACAAGCTTACCAAGCTCTGTTTTTGGTACCCACTCTTTAAGATTTTCCCTTTCTTCATTGCTCGGCTCACTCATTCTTTATCACCTGCAAACTCCTGATCTATCCTTTCCTTGGTCTTGAAAAAATACTCGCTCAGTTTCCTTGGGTCTATATTTTCTTTTAAATATTCACAAAATCTTTTATTTAATTCATCCTCACTCAGGCTTTTTGCGTACTCTTCAATATGTCTGCCTGAAATTCTGTTTTCATCAGGCAGCGCCTCTTTGCCGTGCGGAATGTTTAGGCCAGCATCCAGAACGCCTTTCAGTGCTGCAAATGCTGAGCTTTTCTTTATAGGGGTAAGCAAACCCATATCAAGTATTGCTTCCTCAACCCCTTTCTTTAATGCCTTCTTCGCTGCAAGGTAACCGCACAGATAGGCTGATGGAATGTTGCTTTTGCCAAGCCAGCCGTACCTCTTCAAATGTTTTGTTGTCACATGCACTATCGTTTCATCGCACGGCATCTTGTAACTTACTATCTGAACTA
>JAGHBI010000066.1 GCA_021161055.1 Candidatus Iainarchaeum sp.
CTGCAAGGGCATCCTTTATTTTCAAATCAAGTTCGTCGAGGCGCTTGCACAGTTCTTTTGAATCCTCCGTAAGTTTCAGAGCACTGAAAAGCAGTTTTTCAAGCTCGTTCAGCTGGCTCCGCAACAAAGCATCTTGCATACAGAGGTTGCATACAAAACTTATTTTAAGAATTTTTATACAACCCTTTGAGTTCGTAAAATTTGTAAAATGCTTTTCTCACATCGCCGAGTGTATTCCACAACGCTTGGCTTACTTTTCCAAATTCAAATGGCTTGAGCGTATGGATTCTTCTATACAGAATTCTTTTCTCAATTTGCGATAGGGCTCTATTAACACCTTTCTCTGATACGCCCACCGATTTGAGGATCAGAATGGTTTCCTGAACGGTTTTATCTCGCTGGGAAAACATGAACTTCAGCACCTCTTTAAAGAATTCATCTGAAGGAACCTCAAAATCAGGCTTTGTTTTTCTGATTCTTATAACTGCGCCATTAACCTCCGGCTGCGGAACAAAGGCACTTTTAGGCACAATTTTTAAAATTTCGGCATTGCCGAGCCTGGAAATCTGCACACTAAGCCTAGAATATCCTTTCTGGCCGGGTTTTGCACAGATGCGCTGAGCAAGCCTTTCCTGACAGAGCAGCACAGCGACATCAAAATCGCATTCAAGTATTTTAAAGATAAGTGGAAGTGCTACTTTGAATGGAAGATTCGATACAGCCTTATTAAAATTTGGGAAATCCACTTCGAGAGCATCAGCAAAAATAACCTCAATATTGTTATACCTCGCCTGCAAATCAGAGAGAATATCTCTGAAACGAACGTCTTTTTCAATTGCAATAACCTGCTTAGCCCTCTGTGCAAGCAGCTCAGTAAGGTTTCCAGGCCCTGGGCCTATTTCAAGAACAACATCATTTCTGCCAACGTTTGCATAACCCACCTCCTTTTGAAGCAGATTCCAATTTACAAGAAAACACTGTCCAAGCTCTTTATTTGGGGTTATTTCGTATCTTTTCAGTAAATGCTTTATATTGTTTCCCATAGGCTCTTCACAATTAAACGTTTTTAATACGAAACAATTAAATATCGCCCCCTGCTATTTAATATGAAAAGGAAATAATGAGCGAAGGGATCTATTTGAATATGCTCCTTGGAATAGGCAACGAGCTGAATGGCGATGATGGAATAGGCTGCTATATTGCAAAGAGATTTAAGAAGCGAGGCTGGCTAGCAATCGATTGCAGCACCGTTCCAGAGAATTATATTAGCGTTGTTAAAAGAACAAAGCCGGAGCTGCTTGTTATAGTTGATGCAGCTTACATGAATCTTCCTGCAGGCTCCATAAGGAGATTGAAAAAGGAACATGCAAGTTCAGCCTTTATAAGCACGCATTCTTTACCATTAAGGCAGTTCATCTCTGAAATCGAACAGTATGCAAAAGAGATTGTTCTCATTGGCATTCAACCAAAACAGACAACTATTCCAAAGCTAAGCCAGGAAGCAAAGGATGCTGCAAACATAGTAATAAAGGCATTAGAACAGGGAAACTTGCAGGAAATGGAAGTGCTGTAACGAGCTTATTGAGTTTTTTTCTTTTCCTTTTTGGCTTCAAGAAAGCCTGCATCCTTATTATAATCAGCAAGCAAAAATTCATCGCTCTGTTCGAGAGCTTTTACAGGGCATATATCAACACAGAGGCCACAAAAGGTGCACCTTGAAACGTAATGCTTTATGCGATTGTGCTCTGCGTCGAATTCCAACGCGTTAGCGGGGCATATGCGAACGCATTGCTTGCATCTTATGCATTTATCTTCGTGGTAAATCAGCCTGCCTCTGAACCTTGGCGGTGTTTCTATAGGCCTATTTATCTTGGCTTCGCCTCTCTTTACCTTTTCAAGAAGCTCACTCACATTTTTAGGCACTCTTTTCGTTGGAAATGGGTTTGTAGCCGGTTTCTTGAAAAGCTGTTTGAAAAGCTCCTTAGCTGCGGAAAGCATAGCGAAAACCTCACATCAATATATCAATACCTATAAGTAAAAGACCAAGCAAGGATAATAAAAACACAACTATAATATAAAACCTGGCTGCTTGATCAACCTTTAAGCGCGCTGTAACAGCGCTTACAAATATGCTGCTCGCAAACATCACCATAAATACTTTCACAAGGAAAAACAAAAAGTCAGCAAGCATGCTCAGCTGCTCCGGTATTGCAATAAGCGAGCTTAAATTCCAAGGAAGGAAAAGCGCAACTATCAATGAAGCGAAAGCAAGCACGCGAACAGCCTGAGCCATATAAAGCAAAGCCAGATTTCTGCCACTGTATTCAACAAGCACACCTTCTGCAATTTCAGTCTTGGCTTCTCCTATATCCGCAGGCAGCTTGCCCGCCTTTGCAGGCATAACAGCCAACGAACTTATGAATAGAAGGATTAAGCCAAGGAAGCCAGCACCGCCAACCAGAAGCCATGCTGGCTTCGAAGTGATTGTTGAAAAAGCGAATGCATTCGCCTGGGGACAGCAGAGTGAGAAAAGCCACGCTAATGAAATTGCAACAACAGAAAGAACAAACTCATAGCTCATCATAAGCACTACTTCGCGTTGAGCGCCAATGCCCGCAAAACTCGAGCCAGAGGCAAAGGCGCCTATTGCCAATGCTAGCGAAGGAAGAAGCAACACATATAAGACAAGTATTAGGTCGCCGTAGTTTTGAAGCAAAGCTGGCATACCAGCGAAAGGGATGTAAAGAAGCACAATTAAGGAAGAGGCAAGAGCAACAGCGGGCATTGAATTGAAAAGCCAAGGTATAGCGCTATCGGGAACGATATTTTCTTTCATGAACAACTTCTTTATATCTATGAAAGGCTGGATTATCGGTGGCCCTATGCGCGCTTGCATCCTTGCAATGAGCTTCCTTTCAATACCATTGAAAACCAGAGCTATAAAAAGCGCAACACATATAAGCAAAAAAGAGCTTGCAGCAAGATACAACAATTCAATCATTTAGAACCACCTTTTAAAAGTGCACGCGTCTTATTTACGCTGAGCGCATGCAGCTTCTCCTGGTCAAGCACAGCGTTTTTATCCGCTATAATCGCGCGATTAGCGCACGCAATGCACGGATCGATTGAGGCAACAACTATGGGCACATCAGCCAGTTCGCAGCCTTCAAGCATAGGAACAATAGAGCTTAGGTTTGCGTAAGTTGGTGCCCTTATCTTCCATGCGAGCGGCGCTTCGCTTTTTTCCATGCGTATATAATGTATAAGCTCGCCTCTTGGCGCTTCGACAAGCGCTACGCCTTCGCCAGCAACCTGCCTGAGCTGAACCAGAAGCCTCTGAAGCATCGGTTCGTAAAGTATCGGGCCATCAGGCATTTCTTTTAAGCATCTATCGATCAGCTCGAGCGATTGCTTTATTTCAAGAACCCTAACAACAACCCTATCAAATGTATCGCCTCGAATCTCATTGAGAAGAACATCCGGAGTTATGGCCTCTACATCAAGGTCAGCGTATGCAGCATACGGAAAGTCCTGCCTTATATCCTTTTTTATGCCCGAAGCTCTTGCAGTTGGACCAACCGCGCAAAGTTGCAATGCCTGCTTTTTTGTGAGCACGCCAATGTCGCGAGTCCTCGCATTTATTGTTGGGTCATCCAAAAACACATCGCATAGTTTTTTGTAAACCTTTTCGTAATACTCAAGCGCTTCTCTAACCTTTGGCATCTGCTTTTCTGTAATGTCTCTGCGAACGCCGCCAATCATCAGAATCGCTTTTGTAATTCTGTTTCCTGTAAGGTATTCTATAACATCCAGAACCTTTTCGCGCACGAGCCAAGTATAATGAAGTATGGAGTCAAAGCCAAGTTCGTGAGCAGCAACACCCAAAAAAAGTAAGTGCGAATGTATCCGCTCAAGCTCCGCATAGATCACGCGCAGATATTCGGCTCTTTCAGGGACTTTTATGTTTGCTGCATTTTCTATGGCTGTGCAAAAAGCAAGCGGGTGCACTATATTGCATATTCCACAAACACGTTCTGCGAGCGCAAGCGTTTGAACAGGATTTCTTCTTAAGCCAATCCATTCGATGCCCCTATGAACATGACCTAGAGTAATGCTGACGTTTTCAACGTGTTCGCCTTTGAGCTCAACCTCTATCTGAATGGGCTCTTTAAGAGCTGGGTGTATAGGTCCTATAGGTATCTGAACCCTATTCTTTTTCAATAGGCTCACCTTTGTGCAAATTTTTTGCGATTTTGTTTGCGCCCTTTTCATCGCGGCGCCAAGGAAATACGCCTGCAAGCGATTCATCCAAAAACATGTGGCCTGCGGGCAAGCCTTCTATTTCTATACCTAAAAATTCCCTCTTTTCTTTTTCTGCGATGAGAGCACCTGGAATCAGATCTGTTATCGTTTCCATTTTTGGGTTTTCCTTCGGAAGCTTCACGCGCAATGTGAAGAGCACCAGGTTATGAGGCTTGGCATAGTTCAGCGCGAAATGCAGCAATATTTCAATCGTTGAGCCAGCATCAAAGCCTGAGGAAACCGAAAAATGCGGATAAGGCTGAATCTTAAATAGTTTCTTAACAACATTCTTGAAGTTTTCAGCGCTTGTATCAGCCCAGACGCGATATGCTTTTCTATTTGAAATGCCATGCTCTGTTGTAACAACCCTGAAATCGCTAACCAAATCAGCGAGCTCCTTTTTAAGATTCCCTATGAATTTTTCAGCATTCATTTTTTCGCCTCCATCGCTTCGAGCTTTGCCCAGGCTTTGGCTATGGCATCGATTATCGCTTCGGGCCTCGGAGGGCAGCCAGGCACATAAATATCAACTGGAATCAATCTATCCACAGGACCTTCAAGGTTATAGGATTCGTAGAATACTCCGCCTGTAGCTCCGCAGTTACCAACAACCACCACAACCTTTGGATCTGGTGTTTGGTTATATACTCTAAGCAAGCGATCTTTCATCATTCGTGTAACAGGGCCTGTTATAAGCAAAACATCCGCATGCCTCGGCGAACCAACAAGCTTTATGCCGAATCTTTCAACATCGTAGCGCGGCGTCAGAGCTGCGATTATTTCAATATCGCAACCGTTGCATGAGCCTGTATTCAGATGAAAAACCCAGAGAGATCTTTTAAATGCCCCTAAGCCCATAGGAACACCCCTGCAGCCAGTACAACCAAAAGCAAAGAAGTCACTGCAATAAACCAAAACACATAATCGTTTATAATGCCGGTATGCATTTTTATTATTAAGCGGTAGTATGGCTTCATAGCTTCGAAGAAACCCCAGAAGTAATCGCTTGCCTTAACCCTGCTCTCTTTATCAGCTATGTTGCCTGAAAAAAAGCAAGAAGCCTTTTCCTTGCTGTAAATGAACCCTTTTCTTCCAAAAGAGCGCAGCACAAGCACAGCTATACCAACCAGTATTGCAAACGCTATGAAAATTATTGGCGCAAAGAAACCCTGACCTGTTTCAAGCATTGCAAGTATCATAGCACAGCACCTATGTAAGCGTTTTGATTGAGCAAAGCGCTAGCAGCCGGCTCAACGATTGCCCTTACGATAAGCTCCGGGAAAAGACCGAAGATTATTATAAAGATGCAGAGCAAAAGCATTGCAAGTAACATACTTTTTGGAACATCCCTAGCATCGGAAAGCTCCTTAAGCTCGGGGCCGAGAAATGCTGAACAGAATACCTTGACAAAGGATACTAGCGTGAGCACACTTACAATCATTGCAACTACCGCCAACAACGGATTGAATATGTAGCTTGATTCATAGATGAGAAGCTTCGAAGCAAAGCCGTTCGTTGGAGGCAGCCCAGCAATAGCGGCAGCACCAATAATGAAGAATATTGCGGTCAGAGGCATTCTGCGCGCTAAGCCGCTGAGCTCATCAAGGTTTCTTCTGCCTGTGGTATAGATTATAGCGCCTGCAGTCAGGAATAGCAGCCCTTTATACATCGCATGGTTTATTATGTGGAATATTGCACCATGCATCGCTTTAACACCATAAGTTGCTAGCGATGTGTTCATTGCTAATAGCCCTAAGCCTACACCGAGCAGCATATAACCTGTCTGCGATATCGCATGGTATGCCATCAAGCGCTTTATATCCTTCTGGGGCAAAGCCATTGTGACGCCAATAAACATCGAAAGCAGGCCCAATATAACAATTGCTGAGCCTATGAGCTGAATCATAAAAAATGCGCCAAATAAGCTGAAGGAAACCCTGAAAAGTGCATACAAACATGTCTGGCTCGCGACAACAAGCATTGCAGTTATTGGCGCAGGCGCTCTGCTATAGGCATCGGGCACCCATAGGTGCATGGGCACGCTACCGGCTTTCATCGCAAGCGCGGAAACAAGCAACGCTA
>JAGHBI010000110.1 GCA_021161055.1 Candidatus Iainarchaeum sp.
TATGTTGATTCTGGAGGTAATCTAAATGCATGTTAGGCTTACTTTTCTATGTTTTTTAACGATAATGGTTTGTGCCTTTGCTCAGAGCAGCCAGCCGCAGGTTGAGGTTGCAGACAGACTGGCAGAGCTCGCAGAGCAGATTGCAGGCACGCAACCACAGCCTCAAATGGCGTGTGCACCAGCAATAATCGATGTGAAGGTTAATGGTGTGAGCGGAGGAACCATAAAAATATATGAATCTGCAGCAGCTCTCAATGAGGTTACAAACAACATTGAAATCTCTTATGATTTAGGTGACTGTATTGCACAGGAAGTCTGCTTTTCTGTGTGGCGCACAGATCCGTTTTCGGCCCTTCCCTCCCCAAGAGCCACTGAAGATAGTAAAAAGGCTGCTGTGGTTAAGTGGTGGCTTCTCTATGGTGCGAAAGATTATGTCCTGCAAAATGGCAATTTTGAGCAGTTCTTTATACAGAGTATTGGCGAGTATCAATACGAGCTTTTTTCAGGCACCAACTGGTTTCCGCACAACCTGTACGATGTGCAGTGTAAAAGTAGTACGCTCTTTAGATCCATTACTGGATTGCATAAAAGTGGTACGCTCACAGGGCAGGATAGCTTTTCCTTTACCTTTTCAAAATCTGCTGTGGATTCTACCAATCCTGCTTTTTTAGATCCATCTTTGGGTTCGTTTGGAAATTCACTTTACTTCACTGTCCAGGTGCGGACTGCTCCATGGAATCCAGCAAACATAGCGAGCGTTCAGGATATGACCTCAATACCCTGGCATATTTCCAATGCATTTTCAGTGCCGTTTGATGCGAGCGGTTTGACGGTAACGGAGCAACCCTCTGCAGGGTTATTACACCAAGCACCTGGCATAACAGCTCGCACACTGCAAGCTTTAAGCATGGTTCCTGAGAGTTGCGTCTCTTGCAGTTCTGTAATTCACTGCTTGGCCTGTCTGGATTCTGTGCTTGTGGCTTCTTTACAAGCTGGTTGATTACTTCTTTTTTTCCTTTTTTTCTTTACTTGCTCTTTCCTGGGTATAAGCGTAGTAAGCTAATATTATGATAACAATTGCAACCACTGCGAGGAACAGAAGCACTATTATGTTTGCCAGTGGCATCGCTACAACCTGTGCTGCAGGTGCAGGCGCTGCTGGGCTCTCTGTCTCTGCTGGCGTTGGCACTTCAACAGGCACTTCTGCAACCGTCTTTTCAACAAGGTCTATAACAATGGTTTTCCTTATAATGCCCCGGTCTGTTAGAATCACTAGGGGAAGCTTTATCGTATTCTTATCATATCCTTTACCGAGATAGATTGTGGCTGTAAGTTCAACGCTCGCGTTTTTATCCATTGTGAATGTCTCTGGGTGGAATCTGACATTGAAGCGCTCCGCGTTTATATCAAGCACTTCGAGTACGCAGTCGCTTGTGTTCTGAAGTGTTATCTTAGCTTTTACAGTCTTTTCCTGCTCTATTATTGTTTCTTCAATCTCCGCTTCGGCAGCAATGCCAATTTTTTCAGGAAGCGTAACAGAAATAAGTTTCACTTTTATTGGGAACTCTTTCCTGTAATCTGTTGCTTCTACTGCGAGCTTGCCTACGTAGCTTCCAGCCTGCTCGGTGACAGAAGGTGCAATGTAGAGGTAAAATTCCTTCGTTTCGGCAGGCTTAAGCTCCAATCTTTTGGGTTCAAGATAGACCCACTTCATGCCCGAAACGCTGAGCTTTACTTCCTGTTTCTTTGTGCCTGTGTTGGTTGCCTCAAGCACTACAAGCTTGCTCTGCGGACATAGCTGAGGTGAAACCTC
Source organism: Candidatus Iainarchaeum sp. (assembly GCA_021161055.1). Taxonomy (GTDB): domain Archaea; phylum Iainarchaeota; class Iainarchaeia; order Iainarchaeales; family DTGL01; genus DTGL01. The sequence continues at coordinate 1,814 of JAGHBI010000110.1, forward strand.
CATCTTTATTTCCTTTTGCAAGCTACTTGCATCAACGCTTAACGCATAGCAGTCCTCAAGTTCTATTTCTGTTGTAACTGTTTCAGCGAACTCTGCTGAGGTTGCTTTAAATGTAAGGGTTTTTTTGCCCGGCTTTTCAGAAGCAATATCAACCTTCGCTTTGACCTCAACCTGTTCCTTTGGCCTAAGTGTTACAGCGTCTTTATCAAGTGTTCCTTTAAGCCCTGAAATCGCCAATGCAAGCTTTATTTCAGTGGCTTTTTCATTGCTCAATCTAAACGTATAGTTCAGGGACTTTTCCTCAATACACGCCTTCCCTTTCCCTGAAACCTTCTCAATAGCAACCTTGTAGCAATCCCTTAATGAAACGCCCAGCTCTTTGGTTGTCTCCTTATCATAGAGCGCTGAATACGCCTTTACTGTAAATTTGAATTCTCCTTCTTCCGAAACCTTTTTGAACCTCAGCTTTAATTCTGCTTCGTCATTGGCATCAATGCTCAACGTTTTCTGTTCAAGCTCTATCCATGCGGGCCCTTCTATGCTCAACCGCAATTCATCCCTTGCACGACCTGCGTTCTTTACCCTGAGCGTCTTTGTTTCCTCTATGTCATTACATGCTTCAAATGTTTTTTCCTCAATTTCAATCTTCTGTTTATCTACAAATTCTACAGCGAGACTTGCTTCACTTTCAATTTCGGTACCTTTTATCCTTGCGGAAATCTTTGCAACGTCCTTGCCAAATGTTGTCTTGCAGGGTGCTCTCATCTTCACTGTTGCCTCTTTCTTTGAGTTTTCTTTTACATAGAGTTCTGTGGAGCTCAGCTCAAATATTTCCGTCTCTGATGTGAGGCTCAGTATAATGGTCTCCGGAATAGGGCCTCTATTTTCAACCGTTATTGTTGCACTTTTCTCCTCACACTGGCCAAGCTGCACGGTGTTTGGTTCTATGCTTATGGAAACCTTTCTGCTCTCTGTCACCTCAAACTCTATCTTCTTTGTGAAGTCTCCCTTCACAGAACTCGCTTTTAATGCGAGAGTGTATATCCCTGGTTTAGTCCAGCAGCAAGGCTTTATGAACAGATACACTGTGCCACTTTCGCCTGCACTCAGTTCTAGCTTTTCAGGGACTATCTGTGCATCGAAGTTGTTTCCAATGCCCTCAATAGTCACTGTAAATACAACCTTTCCTGAAAAGTCGTTTGTTATGGTATACGCTGCTCTTATGGGTTCTGAAAAACAATCAGCCCTAAACTTGTCAGGGCCTTCAATAGATGCAAAAGCATTTATTGCAATTATCAACATTGCCAGGGCTACCAAAAACCTTTTCATGTTACCTACCTCCTATAAAGCATTACCTCCGCTTTTTTTGGACCTCCAATTGTAAGTTTTAGCATGAAGATTATGACCACAAATGCTATGACAATAATTAAACCAGCCACAAGAGAAGTTCCCATACCAAAGAAACCTGCTGCAGCTGCGTGCTCCCCCGATAACTTTTCCACATAGAATTTTATGGGTTTTTCAATAACTGCGCCATCATAGCGTATTATAATTTTCCCATAGTAGTACTTCCCAGGCTCAACATCTTCGTAAGCTCTGATACTGTTCACTATTGTTTCAGAAGCTCTTGGAGCTAGAGCAAAGCTTCTCCTTGGGCTGTAAAATCCTTCTGGCAGTTCAAATTCAATACTCACATCTATGCTTTCCATTGATGGGTTGTAGAGAACAATGGATGCTATTCTCTCCTCGCCCGGGAAGATCGATATTGTTGTGGGGTATGATACAACCATGGGCCTTGCCTCTGCGGTTTCTTCTGGTTCTTCCGGGACCTTAGATTCTATCACCGTGAAGTATATTGTTTTTACCCAGACGCTTTCGTTTTCAATCACTATGTCAGCGCTATAATTGCCAAGTGGCATGTCCACAGGCACATTCACTGTTATAAATACTTCTTTCCCCTCATGAGGTTGCAGGCTAAATCTTTCATCTGAAACCTTTATGCTGGCTTTTGTTGGGTTATTCACGCTTATTTTGTAACTTTCCTCAGTATCACCTCTGTTCTCTATTGTAAGCACGAACAATCCAAAGCTGCACTGCTCTATTTCAATATCGTTATCAGCCAGTATAACAGCACTTCTACGCAGAGGCTTTACCTCGATGCAGAGCTCCTTCTTTTCTCTGTAGCCGCCTTTCCATGCGTAGATCCTTATGTAATGCTTTCCAGGCTTATCATGTTCGCGAGCGTATGCTTTCACATACAGCATTTTCTTTTCGTGCGGTTGCAGTGTTATGCTGTTATCCGTTTCGCTGAGTATATCTGAAACAGTTTGAATATTAATCGTATGCCTAAAACCGGTTAAATTCTTTATTGTAAAGCCCACATTCTTATCCTGAAGCTTTTCCAAACTTATGCACCTTGCAGGTACCTCAAGCGAAAATATCCTTGATGGCATTTTCGGGCACTCTATAAGCTTAAAGTACGCCCTGCGCTTTACATAGTATGAATCAGCTTTCGCATATATATCCACATAGTGCTCACCTAAGCTGCCATTGCCATATATTTCGAGGTTTACATATACCTCTTGCCTCGAGTCCAGCTCAAGCTCGCCTTTTTCAAACCTGGAAGCAAATCCTGTTGAGCTTGCCTCAAGCTTCACATTCAGTGTTCTGTTTGTGAGATTCTTCACAAGAACGCTTACAGTACCCTTTCTACCCTTGCAAATATTTCCCCTTATTGGAACAAGACTTATGCCCGGTTGACAGCACGTTTCTTCCACACTTACCGTTATCTCTTCTTCTCTCATAAGGCATATTCCTTCTGCCCTTATCTTTACCGTATATGTTCCAGCGCTGGCGTTGTTTGTTTCTATTGTGAGCGCAACAAGCTTTGATTCGTTTGGATTCAAACAGACGCTTGTTTTTGAAACCGTAGCATCTACATACGCGCTATAATCCTTTGTGCTCAGTTTTATACACCGCGCTACATTCCCGCGGTTCTTCACCCAGAAGCTTATTGATGCTCTATCGTTAGTGCGCAAGCTCACGCTTGTTGTCGGCACACTCAGCTCGAAATCTTCGCAAGCGTATTCGCTTGCAATTTGCACGCTATCATAGTTTTCTAAGCTGTATGCCTTGCCATCGAACGCTTTAACAACACATTTCCATTCTTCACCTGTTCGTGTGTAGGTGTGCGATATATAGGTATAATTGCTTTTCGTAGAGTATGTTCTGAAAAGAGCACCGTTCCTGTACCATCTGTAATAATACATTATTTCATCATTATCTGCGTCATAGCTGTGTGCATAACAATGCAAATCGTCCTGGGTTGTTGGCGCGGCCGGCGTTATGTATACGCTTGGTTTTTCTGGAGGAGTATTTGGCAATGCGTTGCAGCAATATGTGCAGCTGGCATAAACTGCGCTTACGAATACCAAAATTGAATAAAATGCAATCACTTTTCCGATGCTGCCTTTTTTACACACTCACAACACCTAACAATCATCCTCTCTCGGTACGCATGGGTCCGGGCCATACCTCTGCTGGCAGTAGTACCCTGCTGGGCAGTCAGCGTCTGTGTCGCATTCGCAATCCCAGCTCGAGCCATCAGGGATTATGCACCTTTCTGGCCTGCAGTGCCCATTTACGCAACCGTTTTTGCAGTATGTCTTTGCAATATAACTGCAATTTCTGGTTCTGTACGCTTTCCAGTAATTATCCAAACATACCCATTTTGGAGTGCATATGGCACTTACTCTTCTTTTTGTAATTTTTAATCCCAGAGGCTGCTCCTGAATTATCTGTTGCTGCATCTGTTGCTGTGGATATATCTGTGTATAGCCTCGGTACTGGTAACCACTTGGGGCCCGATACTGGTAATAGCTTGAGGTTATGCAGGACCCATTGCTACATCCATGCAGGCATGTTAGTATTTTCTTTGGCATTATATCACATCTTGAGTTTCTGTAGAGCACCCAGAGCTCATTCATCACGCAAAAAGGTTTTCCAATGTATCTTGAGCTGCACCATGGCCCTATGCTTATGTACAGAGGACCAAGCACTATTCTTGAAGGCTTCCTTCTGCACATGCCATTTACGCAGTACGTGCCAGGGGGACATTCCCTCACATAGATTCTTGCTGCATTTCCATTCGGATAGTTTATTTCAATATACAGTGCGTTTCCAACACAAACACTTCTCTTTGGCGTTTCAAAGATGGTCTGCGGAACAATACCTGCAAAGATTTCCTGTAAAAAGAATACCCCGAACAGAACGCTAAGAATCAAAACCTTCCTCATCTGACCACCCTCATCTCCTAAACTCCTTTATTTTTATTATTAAAAGTAAGAATA
>JAGHBI010000109.1 GCA_021161055.1 Candidatus Iainarchaeum sp.
GTCAGGGGTGTTGCAATGAACGCTAGCGACCATCCATTTGGTGGCGAACAGCACCACGTTGGTAAAAGTAAAAGCGTGAAGCGCGGAGCACCACCTGGCAGAAAAGTTGGTCATATAGCCTCGCGCAGAACAGGAAGGCGTAAGAAATAGGTGATTCTATGGTTAGGGAATTTACCTTCAGGGGAAAAACGCTTGATGAACTGATGAAAATGAGTTACCAGGAGTTTGCACAGCTATGCAATGCGAGAGCTAGAAGAAGCCTTTTGAGAAGAGGTGTGGACAAAAAACTCGAGAAGAATATAATGCTTGCAAGAAAGAAACTTGAAGAGGGAGTGAAAGACCTAAAGCCTATAAGAACCCATAAAAGAGATACTGTAATAGTGCCGCAGATGGTTGGTTTGAAATTTGGTGTATATAATGGGAAAGAGTTTGTTGTCGTTGAGGTTACGCCTGAGATGCTTGGTCATTACCTCGGTGAATTCGCACTCACAAGAAAGAAGCTCAAACATGGAAAGGCTGGCATAGGTGCAACGCGTTCAAGCACAGCAATTGCAAGGAAGTGATCGCATGGTTAAGCGGGAATATCAGCTCAAAGGTGTGAATGAAAAAATAACAGCAAAAGCGATGCTCAAGAACAGGCCTGTGAGCCTCAAGTATGCGACAGAGATTTGCAATGAGATAAAAGGACTGCCAGTTGCAAAGGCAGAAAAGATTCTACAGGAAATTATAGAGAGGAAGCGTTACCTCCCCCTCAAAAAATACAAGAAGAAGGTGCCTCACAGGAAAGGCGCAGCAATATCCGGGCAGAAAGCAGGCAGGTACCCTGTAAACACGTGCAAAGCGTTCATTGAGCTCATAGGCTATGCAAAAGCAAATGCTGAAAACAAGGGCTTGGACCCGGAAAAACTCATAATAAGGCATGTTTTTGCATGTCAGGGCTACAGGAGATGGAGCATGCAGCCAAAAGGTAGAATTGCTGGCAAGAGGAGGCGCAGGAAAAGCGCACATCTTGAAATAATACTGCAAGAGGTACAAGCATGATAGAGCGGTTATTTATTCAGAAGGGATTGAAGAAGATAAAGCTTGAGGAATACTTCCGCTCCGAGCTTAAGCGTGCGGGCTTTGTAGGTGTTGACGTTGTTAAGACACCTGTTGCGACAAGAATTATAATCAATGTCACAAGACCTGGGCTTGCGATAGGTAAAAAAGGAAAGACCATAAGAACTCTTACAAAAGAGCTTGAAGAAGTTTATGGTTTTGAGAATCCACAGATAGAGGTGCAAGAAGTTAAGCATCCTGAGCTTGATGCAAAGGCATGTGTTGATAGGATTGTCGCGCTTATAGAGCGTGGTTACTCATGGAGAAGTGTTGTTTATAGGGTTATGGAGGATGCTATTGCGAGCGGTGCTCAAGGAATCGAGATTCTGCTCAAAGGTGTGCTTGCAGGCAAGGGAAACAGAAAGAAAAAGGAAAGAGTTGCAAAGGGGTATATGAAAAAAGCTGGTGAGCAGGCATATCTTGTGGATTATGCAAAAGGCGTTGCCGTACCTAAGCAAGGTGCAATCGGTGTGAAGGTGCGCATCATAAAGCCTGATGTCGTGTTTCCAGATAAAAGGAATATTAAAGAGCTTTTGGGTAAAAAAGCAAAACCTGAGGAGAAAGGAACTGGAGAAGAAGCGGGAGGCAGCAAAGAAAAGAAAACTGAGGAGAAGGTTGAGGAAAGGGTGCAGGCAAGCGAAGAGAGCGCAGAAGAAAAGAAGGAAACTAAGGAAGAAAAGGTGAAAGCTAAAGAGAAAGGTAAGGAGGATAAAAAGGAGTCTAAAAAACAAGAAGAGAAGCACAAAGAAAGGAAGCAGAGAGAATCACCTACAAAGACAGAAAAAGAGGAAAGCGAGCAGAAACAGGAAAAGGCATGCAAGAAAAAGGGTGAGGAGAAATGAAAGCTGCAGAAATAAGGGCGATGACTGATGCAGAGGCACTTGAAAAGCTTGCAGCGTTGAGGAAAGAACTTGCAAAGGAAAGAGCAACCATAGCATCAGGCACGAGGCCTGAGAAACCTTTAAAAATAAGGAATATTAGACGCGATATCGCCAGAATACTCACAATATTAAATGAAAGAAAAAAGAAGGAAAAGAAAGGTTTGCGGTCTAAAACCAAGGAGGTGAAGGAATAACAATGGAAGGCATATGCCCGAAGTGCGGCCAGCCTAAAGAGCTCTGCGTCTGCGGCGAGATAGCAAAGGAACAGCAAAAGATTCACCTGCAGGTTACAAGGAGGCGCTTCGGTAAAACAGTAACGCTTATAAGCGGCTTCGATAAAAGCGCAGATCTTAATGCATTAGGTAAGGAGCTCAGAAAGAAGCTTGCATGCGGAGGCACTGTGAAAAACGGTGTGATAGAATTACAGGGAGATCAAAAAGAAAGGGCAAAGCAAATGCTTATAAAAATGGGTTATAAAGAGGAATTGCTGGATGGCTAAGCACTATAACATCACAAAGAAGAACATATGGGCTCATGAGCTCATAGGGTTAAAAGCTAGAGTAATTGAAAGCACAGACAAAGGCAGAGTAGGTATTCAAGGCGTAATAATAGACGAAACAAAGAATACCATTGTGCTTGAGAGCGCAAACAAAATAAAAGTACTTCCAAAAAAGGAGGTTGTGCTTGAAGTTGAGCTTGAATCAGGCAAGGTAATCTTAGACTGCAAAAGAATAATGTTCAGACCAGAAGATAGAATAAAGGTGTTCTGGAGGAAAGCATTATGAACGATAAAAAATGCAATGATAAAAAATGCCCCTACCATGGGAACGTTAAAGTGAGGGGAGCAACATTTATAGGAAGGGTTATAAGTGCAAAACCAACAAGAACGGTTACTGTGGAAAGGACCCTATTACAATATGTGCCAAAGTTTGAAAGATATAAGAAAACAAGGTCAAGGATTCATGCTCACAACCCAGAATGCATAAATGCAAAGGAAAACGACATTGTGCTTGTAGGCGAAACCAGAAAGCTCAGCAAAACAAAAAGCTTTGTTGTATTGAAAGTTCTGAGTGGTAAGGATGAAGGCGATAAGCGCTAATGCAACGAAATGCATAACACAGAAAACGAGATGTGTTTGTGCAGATAACTCTGGCGCGAAAGAGGTTGAAGTGATAGCCGTCATTGGGCACAAAGCAAGAAAGCGAATGAATCCAAAGGCAGGCATAGCTGACCTAGTGATTGTTGTGGTGAAGAAAGGAAAGCCCGAGATGAGGAAAAAGGTTGAAAGAGCGGTTATTGTAAGGGTTCGGAAGGAATACAGAAGAGCTGATGGAACAAGAATAAAGTTTGAGGATAATGCTGTTGTGCTCGTGGATGAAAAGGGTTTGCCTAAGGGAAGCGAAATAAAAGGCGCTATAGCGAAAGAGGCCGCTGAGCGATGGCCAAAATTGGCTGGAATAGCTCAGCATATAGTATGAGGTGTGTAGCATGGAATCAAAAAAGCCAGGAAAACAGAGGGCAAAGCTTGCGGAAATGCCACTCCATCAGAGAAAGAGGCTTGTGTGTGCAAACCTGAGTAAGGAGCTAAGAGAAAGCCTGAAAAAGCGAAGTTTGCCCGTGAAAAAAGGTGATACGGTAAAGATTATGCGGGGCAAATTTAAGGGCAGAACCGGAAAAGTGGTTAGGGTTGATTTGAGAAAAGCAAGGGTTTATATTGAAAAAATAACAAGAAAGAAAACCGATGGTAGCGAGATTCTCGTGCCATTTAATGCATCAAACCTTAAAATAATAAATCTTGATAGAAGCGATGAGAGGAGGCTTAAGCAGCTAGCAAAACAGGAGAGGTGAATATATGGCAAAAAAAGGGCAATCAAAAGCGCTGAAAAGATATAATGTGCCAAGAGTAATGCGCATAAGTCCAAAGGAGGGAAAGTTCGCAATAAAAACACAGGCGGGCCCACACAGTAAGGAGCGCTCGGTGCCTTTGGGGTATCTTCTCAGAGATGTTATTAAAGTAGCTGAAACCATGCGAGAGGTAAAATTCATACTTGCTAGAAGAAAGGTCAGGGTAAACGGTGTTGTGCGAACATCCCATAAATTCCCTGTTGGGCTCTTTGATGTGGTTTCGGTTGAAGGGCTGGAAAATGATTATAAGATTGTTTATGATCACAAAGGAAGGTTCACAGTAGAAAAGATTGAACCTGAAACGAAGATTATAAGACCTTCAAAGGTTGTGAATAAGGTTACAGTAAAAGGCGGAAAAATACAGCTCACAACAGATGATGGCCGAAACATACTCACGGATGATAATAGCATAAGAGTTCATGATACCATTATGCTAGAGCTGCCGGAGCAGAGGGTGGTAAAGGTTATTAAGATGCAAAGCGGTGCGAAAGCATACATAATTGGCGGTTCACACATAGCACAGCAAGCCACAATAAAAGAGATAAAACCTGGCACGGAGAAGAAGCCCAGAATGGTTATATTGAAAAGAGATGCAAAGGAGTTCGAAACAACTATCGATAACGTTATGGTTATAGGTGAACAGTGATGAATAAGATGCGCGAGATAATGATTGACAAGGTTGTAATAAACGTTGGTGTAGGCGAAGCTGGTGAGAAACTCAAAAAAGCCCAGAAGATCATAGAGACCATTACCGGCGCAAGGGCTGTGAAAACAAAGGCAAAAGTGAGGCAGCCAAAATGGGGCATAAGGCCTGGACTGGAGATTGGTGTTAAGGTGACTTTAAGGGGGGATAAAGCGCTAGAATTTTTGAAGCGTGCTCTGGAGGCAAAAGATTTCACCATAAAAGAGAGTCAGTTTGATGACTCGGGCAACTTTGCGTTTGGCATTGCAGAGCACATTGAGCTTCCTGGTGTTAGGTATGAGCCCGAACTCGGTATAATAGGTTTCGATGTTATAGTGGCACTTAAAAGGCCCGGGTATAGGGTGAAGGTAAGAAAATACAAAAAGGCACGTGTTGGCAAAAAACACAGAATAACAAAGCAGGAAGCTATAGAGTTTGCCAAGGAAAAGCTTGGTGTGAAGGTGGTTAAATGAGCAAACAAACTGAGAGGAAAAGGTGGCGCAAGAAGTGCTCTATATGTGGCAGATATGCCGGGGTTATGCAGCGTTATGGCATGGTTATATGCTGGCGCTGCTTCAAGCACAATGCAGAGAAATTAGGGTTTAGAAAGTATGATTAAGGTGGTAAAATGCGAACTGATACTGTGGCGGATGCTCTGATAAATATAAAGAATTGCGAGCTTGCATCTAAGGAGCAATGCATCTGCAGGCCAGCGTCAAAGCTTCTTGGAAGGATACTTGAGGTGATGAAGAAGTATGGTTATATTGCAGAATATAAACGCATTGACGATAAGAAGTGTGGATTGTATGTGGTTAAGCTATCGCATACAATAAACGACTGCAAAGCAATAAAACCAAGATATAAGGTAAAAAAGAATGAGTTCGAAAAGTTTGAGAAGCGCTATTTGCCCAGCAGAGATGTTGGAATACTCATAGTGAGCACATCTCAAGGAGTGATGTCTCACAGAGAAGCCAAGGAAAAGGGCATAGGGGGCAGACTTTTAGCATATGTTTATTAGGTGTCAGAAATGGAAAAGCGTGTGATTCTTCCGGAAGGCTTTGAGGCTGAGGTTAAGCGAAACTGCGTCGTGCTCAGATATAATGGTAAGGAAGAACAAAAGACGTTTAGGACAAAGGTTATTGAATTGGGCTTTGAGGATGGGGCAATTTTGGTTAGAGGTATAAATGAGAAGAGAAAAACAATAGCTATAGTTAATACCACAGTAAGATGTATAGAGAACCTCGTAAAAGGTCTGCAGTATGGTTATGAGTATAAGATGCGCATCATACATTCGCACTTTCCAATGAATGTTCAGGTGTCTGGACGTGAGGTTATAATAACAAACTTCACGGGTGAGAAAAAGCCACGAAAAGCAAAGATTGTTGGTGCAAACACTATAGTGGAAATTAAGGGTAAGGATGTTATTGTTAGAGGTACAAACAAAGAGCACGTTGGTCAAACAGTGGCCAATATTGAATCTGCCACCAGAGTTAAAAGGAAAGATCTGCGAGTATTTCAAGATGGCATATATCTTGTGGAAAAGCGCTTGATGGAAAAAGCAGGCGGTGAGGCTCATGAAAAGTGATGGTGCTGAGGAAAACAGAAATAAGGAAAAAAGAAAGCTTCAGGAAAAGATAAAGAAAAAGCGGAAGCCAACATTCAGAGGCCACTTTGGAAAACGCTCGGTTAGGCGGAAGAGCAAGGCAAAGTGGGATAAATGGCGCGTCCCAAGAGGTGCAGACTTCCATTTGAAAAAGGAGGACGGCAAAGCGCCGAGCACAGGGTATAGAACGAGCAAAGAGATTAGGGGCTTGCACCCATCAGGCTACAGGGAACTCTTAGTACATAATGTTAAGGATGTTGAGAACGCAAAGGAGAACTTTGCGATAAGGATCGCAAGCGCAGTTGGTAAGAAAAAAAGAGAACAGATAATAAAGCGCGCACACGAGCTTAAAATAAAGGTGCTTAATGAGTGATTGTGATGAAGGCGGAAAAAGCAAAGCTTATAGCTTCAAGGCTCTTAAAGGTTGGGAAGAATAAGATATGGATAAATCCTGAAGAAGCTGATAGCGTAAAGGAGGCTATAACCAAGGATGATATTAGAGAGCTCATAAAAAGCGGTGTAATAAAGAGGTTGAAAGA
>JAGHBI010000081.1 GCA_021161055.1 Candidatus Iainarchaeum sp.
CAGCTGCTTCCTCAACATCAACATACCAGTATGTTCTATTGTTATCGGTAGCTTTGTGAATGGTAATTGTGCGTCCTCCTGAACCAATAGTTCCGGTACAGAATATTTTACATTCCAGTGCGCTGCTAGGGTCTGCACTTGTCTGGAAAAGCTGCACACCGCCGAATGCCTCTGTTTTGAGGCCACCGAATGGAATCACATATGCTGTGAATCCGTTTTCGGCTTTGTAATAGCTCGGAATTTCCGATATGCTCTCGCGCTTAGTGGTGAATACCGATGGTTTGGGAAGTGGGTACGTAACATTGCATGGTTTGCCTGCGCGGTAATTTCCATAAGGATACTTCTCCTGACCTTTGCCACACAGCTCAGCAATGAAATCCTCCGAAACCATGGTTATTGCAGGGCTATCACTACTTGCACCCTGCTGAATCCACTCGTTTTTTCTAATTTTTTCTTTAATTTTCTCCTTTTCTTTCTCCTCTTCTTCAGGCTCCGGAGCTTCTTCACCGCTCGGCGGCTCAAACTCTATGCGGTCTGCAAGCATCAAATAGCTTGGAGTATAATCGAGCTTCTGTTCGTTTCTCACAAAGGAGATGTTGAAGCCTGTATCTGGGTCCGAAACATCCACCTCTGCTCCGACGCATAGCCTTTCCCAGAGGTTATATGCTCTCAACCTCGGAATTCTGAATGTATCTGCAATCTGAATAAGAACCCCCTTTGGGGCAGTACCGCCAGCACCCCAGCGTGCAAGCTCTGTGGCATTTATTCCTTTAGTGCAATCAACTATCGCGAATATATCTGAAGCGAAAATAATTATTGAAAACAGAACAAAAGGAATAAACAATTTTTTCATTTTGTTCGCCTCCACTGCAAAATGTATCCACTAGTTATTATGACTTTTGTTTAAACCATTATATAATTATTACCATTTTTGGTTATTTTCTTATCCCTGCTTAGTTAACATCGGCAACTGGCAGCTTGCTCTGATACCTTTTCCAGAATTCAGCGATGTATTTCTCTGGTTCAGTTGTCACTATTTTTTTCATATCGCCTGGAAAGCACTTTGCATAGTTTTGCCACAAATAGCGCTTATCAAGAAATACCACCACGCCGCGATCATTTCTATCGCGGATAACTCTGCCAGCAGCCTGTATTGCGCGCGTTATTGCTGGGTAGATGTAAGCGTAATGCCAGCCGGCTCCGAACTTATGCTGGTAATATTCTATGAGGCACTTTTGCTCTAAATCCATCTCGCGCAAAGGAATGCCAACAATTATCGCTCCAAGTAACTGTTCGCCAATGTAATCTATGCCTTCCGCAAAGCTGCCTGCTGCTACCGCTAACAGCACCGCTCCTTTGCCAGCGCTCTTTCTGAACTCACTCAGCAGAGCAAACCTTTCCTTTGCGCTCATATTTTCCTTCTGCACAAGTATCTTTCGATCGAGAGCCCCTTCCAAAAAGCTTCCCACAGCATGCGCCAATTCAAAGCTTGGAAAGAACACCGCAACGTTCCCGGGAATCGCTTTTATAGTTTTTACGAGAAGCTTGGCTATGCGCCTGTATTCCTCAAAGCTTCGTTCCGAGTATTTTGTTGTAACATTCGGCACTACCAGCGTGAGCTTATTCTCCTGCGGAAATGGTGATTTATACTCCCTATGCAACGTTCGTTCTTCCTCCAGGCCGAGCAAATCAGCATACATCCTTGTTGGAAGCAGTGTGCCGCTCATAAGAACGCTTGCATGCGCTTCATCAAAAATGGGTTTTGAAACAATGCTTGCATCCAGGGCCTTTAGCTGCAGTGCAATTCTATTATCTGTTCGCCTTACTATTCTTATAAAAGATTCGTCCTGCTCTTGCCACTTATCGAGGAAGTTTGCAATCCTGAGCAGTGCAGACCTGCCGATTGGAAACGCTTCCAGATAGTCCAAAGCTAAGTCACGAAGCCTGAACGAAAGCTCTTCAATATCACACCCTTTCATGTGCTTCTCAAACTCTTCCTGCTTTACGAGAGCTTCGCGCTCTTTCTGTTCCGGTGCAAGCCTGCGCTTTGCAAGCGCTCGCAATGAAGCCTTTAGAGTGTTCAGTTCCTCAAGCTCTGCGTTCATCTTCTTGAGCTCTTCCTTTGCTCTATCAAGCATATTTGTTGAAAGTGTTGCGCTGAGCAATTTGCGCAGGCGCTCCGGCAGATTGTGAGCTTCATCAACTATCAGTATGCTTTCGCTAAGTTCTTTGTGGGTTCTCTGCAGTACTATGTGCTGGATCTGCGGATTGAGTATATGGAAATAATCGGCAATAATTATGTCTGCTTTTTTTGCAAGCTTCAGTGCAATCTCATAGCTGCAAAGACCAGAGCCTTCAGAGCTCTTAAAAGATTCGCAGTAATCCTTTAGCTTGATATGGTGCCACACCCCCTTATAAAGCTTCTTGAGCTGATTGAAGTAAAGCCTGGCTTTAGCGCGCTGCTTTGCATTGAAGCCATAAGCGTTTGCAAAAAATTCGCAAGCCTCTTTCTTGCGCAGGCGCTTGCACAGTTCATAAAAAGCGGAATTCTCAGCATCGCTCAGAAAGGGATTCGAGCACATGTAGCGCCTACCAACAAGATCTACGCCAAGAATATCTAACTTGAATTTCTTATTCAAATCGTTGATCAGTTGCACAGCAATCTCGTGCTGCGAAACCTTGGGCGTGAGAAAGAAAACGGTTTTTTGTTCAGCCAAGGCATAGCTTATTGCAGGACATAGCACTGCGGCGGTTTTGCCTAAGCCTGTTGGTGCATGCGCCAGCAGATGCCTTTTCTGTTCAATGGCCAGCAAAGCATCGTTCAGCAACCGATCCTGCTCAGCACGAATTTTTTTATAAGGAAAATAAATTTGCCTTCTTGCCTTTTTTCCAGCACCCTTCCCTATGCTCATCAAGAAAAGAGTTGGTTGAAAGGTTTAAAAAGGAGAATTGAGCGGGGTTCCGATGAAAACTGGTTAGGCATAATAAAATAAAAAATTGTTTGGTAAATTTTAGTTAACAATTGGCAGTTATTAAAATTCTAATAATAAAAAGAAGGCACTGAAATGGCACTAATGGTTATTGGAATTGATACAAGCAGAAATAAAAAATATTCTATGGTTCTGCTTGGTTATAAAACGCACGTGACGGAGCTGGATTCTTGGCAACAGTAAAACACCCGAATGGGGTAATGTCAAGTCAGTAGGGCTGAGGAAATTTCGCATACGCCAAATGCCAGTATTTTTAAAATTGAGGATGTGAAGTATCCAAAACCCAAATAACTTGACAGCAACG
>JAGHBI010000070.1 GCA_021161055.1 Candidatus Iainarchaeum sp.
AGAATGTCCAGAGCCATATAAGTGCCTTACAAGAGAGGAAGGAGTTAGGTTAGGGTGTTCTTTGGTTGAAGGTTACAGCTGTGAGGAAACAGCAGAGGGAATTCCAAGGCACTGTTTCAGGTGTCCTACAGTAATAGGAAAGTAGGTGGTAGCATGGTCGCAGATATGGGACAGCAAAGAATTATTGTTGCAGTAATATTGGCAATAGTGATAATTGCAGCAGTTATCTTTTTGCTTCCCGCAATGCGGAAAACCCCTGAACCAAGCGATACAGGTGGCACAACAGCGACTCCAACAGTAACTCCGGGAGAAACCCCCAACACAGAGAAGGCTTTGGAAGAGGAACTTGACAGGATGCTTTCCGAGATGGAAAGTGCTGAAGAAAGCATGGAAGCCGAGCTACCAACTCCAGAATGAAGGGCGTTAGCCCTTATTTTTTATTTTATCGCGCATATGACTCACAATTAACTTTAAAAAGAATTTCGGAAGTAATTTTTTTAGTAATCTTTATTTCATTTTTCTTTTTGTGTTTGGTTTTAGTGGTGGTGAGCTGTTATGGGTGATAACGATGACGATGGGCATGCATATAATAATGGAGTTGTATGGATGTCCTTCAGAGTTAATTGCTCATGTGTCAAATGTGAAGCGCATATTTGACGAGCTCATAGAGGAAGCGGAGATTAACAGAATCAGCGAAGCTTACCATCAGTTCAGGCCCTATGGAGTGACAGGCATAGTACTTCTGGAAGAATCGCACATTTCAGTACATACCTGGCCTGAGTATGGCTACGTTGCAATGGACATCTACACCTGTGGAAGCAACAAAAAAGCAATAAAAGCTGCAAAAATTGCTGAAAAGCTGTTCATGCCTGAAAAGATTCTGAAGAAGGAGCTGATTCGTGGCTTGGAGCACGAGACAAGCCTAACGAGGTGTCTTCCCTAACAAGCTATTTTTAAATAATGTTCTGGCTTTTGTGGTCATATGCTTGAAATATACAAAACTGTTGATGGCAAACTGAGGAAGGTTTCCAAACCTGTTAAGGGGTGTTGGATAAATATAGTGGAGCCAAACACCACAGACATAAAAAAGCTCAAAGCACTTGTGAAAGGCGCTGATGAAATAATAGAATATGTGCGCGACGCTGATGAGGTGCCAAAGATAGAAAGCTTGGATGATGGGCTCTTCATCTTAATAAGAACACCCCAAAAGAGGCTCATCGAACCCGAGTACTTCACAATACCATTAGGCATAATGCTTTCAAAAAGGTGCTTAATAACATTCTGCACAATAAAGAATGATGTCATAGAAAGGCTGAAGAGAGAAAAGCTAAATACAGGGAAAAAGATCCAAACAGTGTTAAAGCTTCTCTTGGCATCATCGAGGCTTTACCTAACCTATCTCAAAGCAATAAATAGAGTAAGCCATATAATTCAAAACGACCTTGAGAAATCGATGAAAAATGAGGAGCTTATAAAGCTACTTAACCTAGAAAAATCGCTTGTTTACTTCACAACATCGCTCAGATCAAACCTGCTTGTAATATCAAAGCTTACAAAGGATAAAGTGTTTACCCGCTATGATGAAGACCGTGAGCTTCTTGAGGACGTAATGTATGAGTACGAACAAGCAATGCAGATGGCAGATATCTATTCAAACATACTTAGCGGTATGATGGATGCGTTTGCATCCGTAATCTCCAACAACCTGAACCGTGTTATGAAATTGCTCACCTCTGTTACAATAATCCTGATGATTCCAACCTTAATAGCAAGCATCTATGGGATGAATATTCCCCTGCCATTCCAGCACTCGGAAAATGCTTTCTTCATTACGATGGCAATTTCATTTTTATTATCTGCAATAGGGATTATAATCTTCTGGAGGAAAGAATTGTTTTAGAAGCGCTATTTTAATTAAGTACGCCCTCGAACCATTTTGAAAACTTCTCATTGAATTTCACGTCGGATTCTAAAGAATGCCTTTAAAGCATTTCAAGGAATAGGGAAAACCCTATCGCTAAAAGACCTGCGAACAGCATCTTTGCAGCCAGGAGAGGTTTACTCTGCTTCGATATTACTGCCAAGAAGAAACCCAAAAAAACCAAAACAAGCAATGCAAGCGCTATTGAGAAGTAGAATGCCAGCTGTATAGGTATTATAGATAAC
This sequence comes from Candidatus Iainarchaeum sp., assembly GCA_021161055.1. Taxonomy (GTDB): domain Archaea; phylum Iainarchaeota; class Iainarchaeia; order Iainarchaeales; family DTGL01; genus DTGL01. The sequence continues at coordinate 2,167 of JAGHBI010000070.1, forward strand.
TGTGTAAAGAAGAATGGAATTGCAATAAAGAGTGCAACCAAAGCTGGCGAGGAGCCATTCACAAGTGCTGCTTCGAGCGCTATGAGCCTTACCGCACTAGCCATTCGGGAATTCTTAAGTGAATGCAAGAGCTTCTTCTCCAGCTTTATTATTTCGTATGTTCTCTCCGCTTTTTCAGTGAGATAGGCAGACCATACACCAGAAATGAAAAATGCAAACGCTGTTGCAAGAACTGTGAGCAAAACAACGCGCACATCAGAAACATCAGCAATAAAAAAGCCCATTACCTCGCCAAGCGTGGTAACTGCCCCATCAAATGCATTCATTGCAAAGTAGCGCCTTAAAATAGAATACACGTTTGCATCAACGTTTATTTTGTGAAGCTCCTGCAGACGAATATGGAATCATCCTCCTAGTGATTATACTGAGCTTCTTCAACAATCTTCGCATCGCGTTTGCCTATTGAAGCCTTATCAATTGAGTGTATTGTGGCGCCATTCTCTTCAAGAACTTTTTCAACCTCTTTAGAATCTATGTCATCGCCTTCTATTGTAATCTTCACATTCTCAACGCTCTTATCTATCTCCAGCACAGTGAGGTTGCAACCGCTTACCCCACTCAAAGAGGAAATCTGCCTGCCCAAATCAACTATATCTGGCTTGTGGGGTTTCATCACATCAAGCACAAGACGTTTTATAACAACATCATTCGGTGACATAAGCCTAATATTGAAAAGGAAAAAGGAATAAAAACCTTTACCCAAAGGTTTTTTGGCTTTTGGCAACACAAGCTTTAAAAAAACAAGTTTCTTATTTTCTTGCGGGGCTTTGATGAAGGGAAA
>JAGHBI010000077.1 GCA_021161055.1 Candidatus Iainarchaeum sp.
CTCCAGCAACCGTTGACAGAACCTCAGTAACCGCAAGTGTGTTCCTATTACCTCCAGCAACCGTTGACAGAACCTCAGTAACCGCAAGTGTGTTCCTATTACCTCCAGCAGCCAATGGGTATGGAACATGTTACGCCGGGAGTGGGATTCGAACCCACGCGAGCAAAAGCTCACCAGCTTTCTCGTACCAGAGTAAAATATTTTTTTTCTTTCTTTGGGGAAACTTACGCCTTTCTTTCTTTTCTAAAGAAAGAAAGGGGAGAGCTCGAGGCTGGCGCGTTGGACCGCTCCGCCATCCCGGCATAATAAAAGTATTATCCAAACTGTTTTTTAATTTCGCCACTTATTGCTGAGCTCACCGCCTGCTCGCATTTTAGAAAGCGATGCGCGCGCTCAATCGCACCTATAGAAATTGCACCTATGAGCACGCCATTTTCAAACACCGGGAGAATACTAACGTTGCGTGTTATGAATCTTTCCAGAACTTTATCTGCAGGCATCGAGATATCTATAGGCTCTATTTGCTTAGCATATTTTCCGAGAGGTTCGTTGGGTATAATTTTCTGTGGAATATCGCTCAAATCAAACACACCATACCTATTGTTCCCAAAATCAACAAGGCATGCGAGCTTTCGCCTTGCAAAAAGCTCCTCTATTGCAATGCCTACTGGTATGTTTGCTTCGAGAATTAATGGGTCTTTTTCCACAAGCTCAGCAGTTTTCAGCTGCCTGAACACATGCTTTAGTTCAACTAAATGTGCTTCTTCCTTAGCACCAAAAAGTATGAAAAAGGCAATAATTATCAGTATTGGATTGGCAGCAAAAAACCCTATGAGAAACAGCATTATGGAAATAAAACTGCTTATCGTTGTAACAAACCTTGTTGCTTTCAGATGCCCTATGCGCATGCTCAGCAGGGAACGAAGCACTCTGCCACCATCCAGAGGAAGTGCAGGCAGGAAGAGATTGAAAGCACCAAGTATGAGATTCACATAGAATATTGCGAAAAGAGGGTTCAAAAACGCAGTATCGAGCTCTTCCATAGTAAACGCTCCTGAAAACAGCTCCCAGGGAAATGGCAGAGGGAACAGTGAAACAAGAAGCCATACTGCGATAACCACAAGGAAGTTGAAAAGCGGACCGCTCACAGCAATAAGGAATTCGTCGCTTGCTTTTTCAGGCATCTCCTCAGTGAGCGCGATGCCCCCTATTGGAAGCAAAATTATTTTCCGCACCTTTATGCCCCTGCTGAGAGACACCACGCTGTGAACAAGTTCATGCAGAAAAACGCTGAGGAAAAGAAAAAAGAAGAAAATCCCTGTTGAAATGGCACTTTCAAGTTCCTGAACCGCAAACGAAAGGAATATAAGGAGCACTATGAATAGGAATGACCAGTGGAGTTCTGCCGTTATACCGAAGATTTTACCCAAGCGTAACGAGCGCATTCATCTCACATAGAAATAGCTAAGAAAATAAATAAAAAAGAGGAAGATGGGAAGCTTTTTGAGAACCTAAAACAACTTCTGCACTGCTGAGAGCTGTGTTTCTAGCTGTCTCATAGCCAGTCCCATAGCCATAAACGTTGTGAAATATATCGCTGCAAGAAAGCCTGTTGTAACGCACGCCACTGTAATGAATGCCGTTATCATATCCGTTTCAAAGAGTTCTTTGATAGACCTATAGAGCACTGCCATGCTAAGCGGGAAGAATATGAGTGCAACCACCACTCCGATCACAAGCCCTATAACTGGAACGAAGTTCAGAAGAGCTCCAAGGAAGCACCCTATGGCTGATACAAAACTGCTGTAGCTGACTGCTGTAAGTCCTGAAAAATATGTTCCCTTGCCGCCAAGCGCATTAGCCACCAGTTCTGTTACAAGCCCCATGAGAAGAATTAACAAGAACACCAGAATAAAAACAACCACCGCAAGAAATCCGGTACCTAATGTGGTTAACGCTGATAGTGATGTTGCCATAGCCGAAACTCTGGAGGGAAATTGTGATACGAGCAGCCCAGATGCTATTCCGATAAGCACAGAAGCTATAAGTGCGATCCCTATTGTTTTGCCCAGGCTGTGTTCCTGCTTAGCCTTCTGTAGTGCAGTGTCAATATCGAAGAGCATATCGAACAAACCCACACCTCCTTTAGTGCTTTTATGCTTTAAATAGGGAAACGAACTATTTAAAGGTTTCGGTGGATTTGGCGGTTTATTCAATTATTCGTAAGATTGTTTCAACAATTTCTTTTGCTTTGTTTTCATCCAACTCTTTTACAAGGAGCTTGCCACTCTTAAAGAGGCTTATGCTGGCGTTTCGAAACCTGAAAATCAAAACAAAAGGAGTTTCAGCCTGGATACTCGCTCCGCCTTCGCTTAACTTCTCCGCCAGCTCGCTGAGTGGAAGCTCAACTTTCTTCTGTGGCATGAAAGCTATCGCCTTATCGCTTTTACAGGGGTCTATTACAAAGTCTTTTAACTTAAGGCTCATTTCTTCTTACCCTCGGCATTTGACTTTATTCTAACTATTGCCGCTTCATCGGCATAACGCATATACTCGAGCTCAACACCGCTTTTAAGACCTGTAATATCAGCAGGCTTCTTCACATTGAAGAGCTCGTAGCTTTTCAAATCCATTATTTGCACTACGTCGCCCATCACTGCTACCACCTGTGCATTGCCACGCTTTATTATCGGAACCTCAACTTCAGCGTCTACAGGCCCTAAAAAGGTTCTCTTCTGGTTGTCAAAAACGCCCACAGCAGTTATTCTCACCTTGGCAGAGCCGTGCCTGCCGGGACTGCTTTTATCTATGCTTTTGATTCTGCAAACAGAACCTTCTATAAGCATATAGTTGCCTTCCTTCAGCTGACCGGCTTTTTTTAATATCTTATCCACCATAGAAGCACCTCCCTGTATGTTGGATAATGAAGAAGAGCTTAAATATCTGGTTTGATGTAAACCATTTTAAATAGGAACTAATTTAATTATATAGTGATTTCTCATGGACCTGCCGCTCGGTGCGCCGTTCTACGAACACCTTAGAACAAAAGACACAGATATGCTAAAAATGATACAAGAGCTTATGCAGAAGGAGTTTACTGGCTATATAAT
>JAGHBI010000036.1 GCA_021161055.1 Candidatus Iainarchaeum sp.
ATAGGGATTCGATTTTTCAGCAAGCTTTTTGATCATAAGCTTTATTCCGGTTGTTTTTCCAACCTGCCTTGGGCCTACCAGAAAATTAAGGCTAAAAGGTTTTAGAGAAATCCTTTTTAACCAGTCTGGAATCCATCGAATCTTCATGGAGTTAGACTCAACCAGCTGCTTATCCCTGCCTTCCCAATCCCTACATTCCCACCACGGATTCATAACAAAAAGGATTATCGGTATTCATATTACCAAGCATTTATAAATATTTTGGTAAAGCCTGTTTGAACCGCATTAGAATGGGTAAGCATAGCTCAGGAAGAAGCGTGGAGGTTATTTGAATCAACGACTTGAACTCGGATGGCAACTTTTCCGGTCATGAAAACCCACCACTTCATATATTACCATACGGACAATGCACTATGGAATGTATAAATGTGTGAACTACTCCCAGCTTACGCAAGGAGCTTCCTGCTTCATTGAGAAGACTTGCCCAGAAACACCTCCTTGTAAGAGATTGTTCTGGGTAGAGGTCTTCTCTCCAGCATGCAATTAGGACTGTCCCAGCCCTCATCAACCCAGCATCACCGCATTCGAACAATCATTTTAAATAGGTTGGAATAATATTTTTATAGTGGTGGTATGGTGGAAGTGAAGGTTGAAATATTGGAGAAGGGTATTGATAAGGCTACTGTTAAAGAGCTGGAGAAGGATATTAAAAAAATGATTAAATTAAGGCTTGCAAAAGAGCTTTTAGTAAAGGAGTGGGATAGGAGGTTTAGCAGATCCAAGCTCACAGATAGGGAATGTATAGCATTGGGTAAAAAAGTCAATCTGGCTGCGCTTGAAAGGTGGAAGGCTGAAGGTTGGCTTTAAATGAGGCTTGTTGTTGACACAAATATACTTTTTTCATTTTTCAAAAAGGACTCATCAGCCAGGAGACTCATAGCGCTTGTTACCCTGCTTGAACTGTACACATTGAAATCGCGTATTGAGGAACTTATCAAACACAAGGAAGAGGTATGCTCAAAAGCAAAGATAACAGAAAAGGCTTTTTTTAAGTCTATGCAGGAGTTAATGGTATTTGTAAATATTGTTGATGATGAGGACGTGGCAAGGTTTGCAAAGGAAGCAAGAGCGCTGGCACCACACATTGAAGATGTGCCCTGCTTTGCCCTGGCGCTTGCACTTGATTGTGGCATCTGGTCGAATGAGAAGGCTTTCAAAAAGCAGTCAAAGGTGAGGGTGTATTCAACAGCGGAGCTGCTTAACCTGCTCAGCGGGTTTGGCATTAGAGTGTAATATTTATCGGAATTCTGCCTTAATCAACCATTTTAAACACTTTCAAACTAATTGGTATTATGGAATTTTTTGAGCATCCACTTATAAGAGAAAAAACGGTGGAAAGGCGTGCTTATCAGGAAAGGCTTGTGAAGAGTGTGCTTGAGAAAGGCAATACGCTTATCGTTGCGCCAACCGCATTAGGCAAAACCATTATCGCTGCAGTTCTCGCAGCTCATATACTTGAGAAAGGTAAAAATGTGCTCATGCTTGCGCCAACAAAACCATTAGCGATGCAGCATCATAAAACATTCAAGAGCCTTCTCAGGATTCCAAAAAAGGAAATAGTGCTAATAACAGGGAGCACTCCAGCAAAGCACCGCTACCTTCTTTATAAAAAGGCGCGCGTGATAAGTGCAACGCCACAATGCATTGAAAACGACATAAAGCAGAAGCTTATAGAGCTAAGCGATATTGGCTTGTGCGTATTCGATGAAGCGCACAGAGCGGTTGGTAACTATTCGTACGTTTTTATAGCGAAGGAATACAAAAAGCACGCAGGCACTGTGCTTGCGCTGACAGCATCACCAGGACATGAAAGAGAGCGCATAGAAGAGGTATGCGAAAATTTAGGCATAGATAATATAGAAATTATCAGTGAGAAGGATGAGGATGTTAAGCGATACGTGCCTGAATTGAGGTTGGAATGGCTGCGTGTTTCTCTACCAAAAGAATTTGAGGAAATCAGAGGCCTGCTTAAGGATTTTATAAGGGAGCTTGGTAAGCAGCTCAGCGAAAGCGGATTGAGGCTTAGGGCAAATGAGTATTTCAACAGGGCAAAACTTTTAGAAATGCAGGAAAAGGTAAGCGGACTCATAAACAGGCACGGGAAAGAGAAGCCAATGCTGTATTCGCTTGCATCAAAGATTGCTGCGATGATAAAGGCAAACCATGCACTGCTGCTTATAGAAACACAGGGGGCAAAGGCTTTATGGAATTACATGCAAAAATTGCATTCGGAACGAAAGCAAAGGGCGGTTTCAATAATGCTCAATGATGCGAGGATTACGAAGGCAGCAAAGCTTGCAGAGGAGCTCGTTGAGAAAAGAATGCAGCATCCGAAGATGCACGCATTATTTGAGGTCATAAAGGAACAGCTTGCGAAAAACCCTGAAAGCAGAATAATAGTATTCAACCATTATCGCGATTCTGTAGGAGAACTTGAAAGCATGCTGAATAATCTGCCAGGCGTAAGAGCAAAACGTTTCATAGGCCAGGCAAAGAGAACTGATAAAGGAATGAGCCAGAAGGAACAGGCTGAAACAATAAACGAATTTGAATCGAACAAAATAAATGTGCTTGTTGCAACAAGTGTTGCTGAAGAGGGCCTCGATATTCCTGCTTGCGATCTCGTTGTTTTCTTCGAACCTGTTCCAAGCGAAATAAGGCATATACAGCGCAGAGGCAGAACCGCACGGCTGAGAAGTGGAAGGGTTGTAATACTGATAACCCGCAACACAAAGGACGAGGCATTTTACTGGTCCGCCAGAAGGAAGGAAAAAAGCATGCTTGCACAGCTAATGCGGATGAAAAAGGGCAAGCGGGCAAAGCAGGAGACACTTGCAAAGTATGTGGGGTGAATAAAATGGTTTATGGAAAAGGCGTGGAGCAGCATACACTTATAAAATATCTAAGCGGTGATAAGCCCATTATTTTTGCTGATTACAGGGAAATAAGCTCTGAGGTTGTGGAATTCCTGCGCAGGAAAGGGGCTGAAGTGAAAGAGATGCAGCTTGAGGTCGGCGATTATCTTATTTCAAAAGAAGTTGTGATTGAGAGAAAAACAGCCAGCGATTTCCTGAACAGCCTTATGGATGGCAGGCTTTTCAACCAGCTGGCAAGCATGCTCAGCTACGATAAACCTTTATTAATTGTGGAAGGCACGCCTCGCGAGCTCTTTGTTTTGAGGGATGTAAATAAGAATGCGCTTATCGGCGCTTTGGCTGCAATCTCTCTGGACTTTCGCGTTCCAATACTTTTTTCCGAAAGCAAGGCGCAGACCGCAAACTTTATATACATAATTGCCAAGAGAATCCAGCAGGGAAAAGACAGGGAAATTTCATTGAGGAAGAAGCGCGCTATGAGCCTGAAGGAACAGCAGCAATTCATTGTGGAATCTCTGCCGTTAATAGGCCCAAAAACAGCAAAGCGCTTGCTCCAGCATTTTGGCTCTGTAAGAGGTGTTTTCAGCGCAACTCAGAAGGAGCTTGAAAGCATACCAAATATAGGGAAGAAAAAGGCGAAAAAAATAATAGAAATTATCGAGGCAAAATATATTGATGCGGAAAAATAGCGGAAATGTGCCTTCTTAATCTATTAGAACGAAAAATATAATAAAAAATATAAATGAAAGAAAACAGATATCTTGAATGGGATTCACAAAAGCAACATCAGATAATCTCTTATTTAGAGCAAAAAACCCATAATCCCAAGCACATATACAAGTATATCAAATCCAAGGAAACGAAGCGGGTTCCAATGGAAAAAGATATCGATTATGGCTCTGAAGAATTTAAAAATTTGTTTCTTATTTAGATAATAAATGTGCGCGCCTGTCAGCTAATGGTAGGCTACGAGCCCCCCAAGCCTCGAACGAGGCGGGAAAAGCTCGAAGTCCGGGTTCGAATCCCGGCAGGCGCATAATCTTTTAAATGGTGATTAAATGCTGGTTAAAAAGGAGGAAAGCATCAGGCATGAAAATAGTGCAAAATGTATTGCTTATGAGTATCCGATGGGTGACAGAGATATAAATGTTGCCTTTGTCGAAATTAAAGGGCGGTATCCTGATAAAGGACATGTTGCTAATGAAACAGTTAAAGAGCTGATATTTGTTGAGAGTGGTGAGGCAGGGTTGTTGTTGACGATAAGGAATACAAATTGCAAAAGAGAGATGCGATATTGATCTTTCCAGGACAAAAATACTTTTTTGAAGGGAATCTGAAGCTTATTATTTCGTGCACCCCTGCATGGCATCCAGAACAGTACAAAACTATCGAGTAATTTCAGTACTGCTATCTTAAAAACTCGAGCTTCTTTGCAGGCGCGATTATTTCGTTGTGCTTGCCTAACTTGATTAAAATATCGTGGAATGCTATCGTTGCATCTGCAGCATTATTTTTGAAGAATTCTGCCAGAGCGCTGCTCTTATCTGAAGGCACAGCTAGAGTGTTTGCAAGCACTGATTCATTCAAAATTTCTGCAAGCTCTTTTAATGTGTCTTGCGGAGCAGTAATTATAAGCTCGGCAGGTTTTTCCTTTTTAATTAACAAAGAAAGCGCTTTGTCAAGGTTTTCTCTCTTGAAAAAGACCCTATCTTTAAAACCCATCTCCTTTAGGGCTCTAATGTGCCTTTTAAGGACCTTATTTATATAATTCAGCTGCCTTATCTGCTTCTCTGTTTCTTTGCTTATGGATTCTAAATCGCTTACATAAAAGCGTGCGCTTTCCTTAGCAATCTTTAGAAGCTCGCTATCAGCCTTGCTTCTTTCAATAAGTACAGAAAGCTGCTTCACTAGCTCAGAAGCATTGCTCTGCATTATACTCTCGTTCAGCCTCAAAATAAGCTTATTCTTCATTTCCTGAAATAGAGTTGCAAGGCCCTTATCCGTCAGAAATATCGTATTCCCCTTTCTTCTAATTAAACCCAAAGCCTCCAGATCCTTAAGGGTTCTACTCAGAGCAGCTCTTGCAGAGTTTATGTTGGAATAATCGCCGAGGATGCTTGCGAGCAGCTCTGTGTATGCAACGCCTTGCCTTTGCTTCAGGATTAACAAAATCGAGTTGCGGGATGCCATGTTAATATTAGAGAGAATAAAAATAAAACGCTATGCGAGCTGGACCCTTTTCATGCGCTTGCCCAGGCTGAAAACATGCTTTGTACCGCAAACCGAGCATGTTGCAACAAATGTTGGTTTCTTGTTTGCCTTCTTCCTGCGCGCGATTGCCTGATACTTGCCGCCATAGCCAGCTATGTTCCTTTCATGCCTTCTTGTACCCTTTGCAAGGGTGCGGGCTCTGCCGCCTTTATACTCCTTTATCGTATGCTCAGTATGTGCTTTACATTTCTTGCAATACCTCTTAACTGTTTTTGGCATCTCCATGGAAAGCACCTCAAAAGAAGCTGTAATTAATTGTGGAAGGCAAGGGTTAAAAAGCTATTCGCTTAGCCTCAGCAGGGCCTGCTTCTCTATTACTGCAAGCTCCAGAGCCTTTTCGCGAGGAAACCCTTTATAAGCATCCAACCAGGTTATTTTGTAGAGTTTTGCAAGCTTTTTCACATTGGGCTTTAATTTAAATTCTGCATTTTTGAAACCGCTGGTATATATGCAGCGCAGGCTTCTTGCTGCGCGTTCCTTACTTTTTGATGCAATAATGACAAAATAATATTTATCTTTCTTCGCCACTGTGCTTAGGGCTTCGCTTATTTTCCTTGTTGCATAGAGATAAAGCAAGAATTCTATGCTCAGGCTTTTTGAAATGGGTTTATTGGAAAAGAGGGAATTATAGGACTTTTCAATGGCGCTTTTTATCTGAAGTTCGCTAATTATTGTACTTGCAGGCACTATTGCAAGCAAATCGCGACTGGAAAACAAACATTTATTAATTATTGGCTCCAAATTATTTAAATTGGTGGAGCACTTCTTTATGAATACTTTTAGTGGCAATCTGTGCTGCATAAAAAAACATTCCTTGAAAACCTTTTAATGCTTCGCAGGTGGTAATATGGCAGAATACAGGCTCAAGTCAAGAAGAAAACCCAGCGGGGGAATAAGGCACAGCAGAGAACGCTGTGATAAGAAGCTCGCATGGAAGGGAAATCCGCCAACGCTCACAAAGGTTTCAGAGCGCGAACTGCGAGAAAGCGTAAGGACCAGAGGGGGCAATGTGAAAATAAAGCTTAAGGAAGCAAGCAAAGCGATTATTTCTGCTGGCGGTAAGAATTTCGTTGCTGATATAAAACAGGTTGTTGAGAACAGAGCGAACAGGCAGTATGCCAGACAGAATGTTATAACAAAGGGTGCAATAATAGAGGTTGAGTTCGAGGGCAAAGTGGCAAAAGCGATTGTGACAAGCAGGCCAGGGCAGCATGGTGTTGTGCAGGCAAAACTTCTCGAGGAAAAACCCCTTTAAATAAGGCGTAGGCAAGGGCTTATTTTGGATTTTACAGAAAGATTTATAAATAAGTAAACCATTTATTATAGCGTAAATGCGCATAAACTTTTGAGAGGTGATGAGGTGAACTCAAAGGGTATTAGTCCTGTAATTGCAACAGTGTTGCTCATCCTAGTTGCTGTTGCGGTTGTTGCAGTGGTTGCCACATGGAGCACATCGATGGTCGGTGAGCAAACAGGCAAGGCAGAAACTATAACAAAAGGTGGCCCAGGAGAAGCAAGGTTCCATGTTGAGAGCTGTTCGAGGAGCGGAAGCACAGTAACAATTAAACTCGTCAACGACGGTACCAAAGATTTGAATGACTTCACAGTATTCTGCCTGAACTCATCAGGCAATACCGTAGCAACTAAAACCTTGAGTGCAGATATGGTTCCACAGCAGACATATAGCGGCTCCGTAACATGCACATCAGCAACCACAAGAGTAAGGGTGAAATCTCAGGATTATCCAAACCTTGTGTCAGAGAGGGACTGTACATCTTAAACAGTTATGCGAGAAAAAAGAAGCCCTTTTTCGGGCTTTTTTCATTTTTATTTGATTATTGGATCGGTTTGCAGTTATAGGGCGATTGGATGGATAAAAAGGGTATTAGCCCTGTTATTGGTGCCGTTCTTCTGGTGATGCTGGTTGTTGTCCTTTGGGCATTGTTTTCAACCTGGATGCATAGCTATACAAGCGAGCAGATAAGTAAAAGCGAAGCTATAGGAAGCAAACAGATAGATTGCTCTGAAGCAGGCATAACCATAACACACTGCACATACGATAAAGGTGGCACGGAGGTTGTTGCAGTAACAATAGAGAATACAGGCTCAGTAGATCTGAATGGGTTTAAGGTTATTGCGATGTATTCCGATTACACATCGGACAGCAACAAGAATAAGTATCTTTACCTCGATGTTGGAGCAAGTGGCACAGCATATATAACAGCAAATGCAAGCAAAACAGTTACCGAGGTGAAGGTTGTTCCCTTGGAATGCGACATTATAAGCGATTCAACAACCTCTTGCAGCTAAGGTGTTGAAATGGCTCTTACTCTTGCAGGGAAGATTGTGGTCGGATTGGTAATTTTTGGCACAATCTATTTTACAATATTTATAATGCCAGGTATGTTCAGTGCTGAGGAAGGCATTAAAATAGAGGGAAAAAGCAAGGTAAAGGCGATAGCATTTGTGAAAACATTTGCGGAGGAGTCCTCAGAGCTCAACAAAACCCTTGCCAAACTCGCAAACGACCCCGAGCTAAGGGATATATTCACATATGAGATTGTTGTGATAGATGTTGAGAAGGAAAAGGCAAGGAAGTTTGCAATCACGGAGGAGGAGGTGCCCTGTTTTATAATAGGCAACGAAAAGGTTGTGGGAATTAAGGATGAAAACTGGTTCAAAAAGAAGATTTTGGAGGTTGCCAAACAGATGGGAATAAGGTAATGTTGCGCATTTTTGGAAAATATGGATTCTATTTCGAAATGCTCCACACTTGGAACAATGCTCTGGCACTGTTTTTTATTTTTACTAACAACAGAATTGCAACAGAGCCAAATATGGGAAGGAATATAAATATTCAACTTCTTTTTATATTGAGAGTATGAAACAGCTTAGAAGCGTTTGCTGTCCTCTAGCAGCACTAATCATATTCGCACTATCTGTACATGCGGCTAGCTTCACATCCCTTACAATAAACAATGGAACCCGCTATACAAACAGCCTGATACTTGAACTAAGGTTGAATGCTGTAGCCAGCGAGATGCGCTTTTCGTGCGATCGAAACAGCTGGACTGATTGGCTTACCTATGAAAGCTTTTACAGGTTTGAACTGAGTGCTTCGTATGGCTGCACCACAGCAGATGGTAATAAAGCAATCTATGCGGAGGTGCGCGACAGTGATGGAAATGCTATGCTAAGTGGCTGGATAGTGCTGGACACAGCCAAACCGAGCAGACCACAAAACCTTGTTGCGAAATACGATGGCAAGGTGGTAAAACTTTCTTGGGGTGCATCAAGCGATTCTAGCGGTCTGAGTAAGTATATTATATGGGTTAAGGAGCATGGCAGGGAGGAAAAGGAGTACTTTGTTGAGGTCGATAGCTATGCTGTGAGCTGGCAGCATTATGCGAAGAAAAGAAGAAAATACTGCTACAAGGTTCAGGCATACGATAAAGCTGGCAATGCATCATTATATTCCAATGAGGAATGCCTGCTCACAGCCACAGCAGGACCTGACTTTAATATTATGGTCCTTGGTGCTGATGGCCAGAGCAGGGATTTCAATGGAATAAGCTATTTCAGTGATGAGGAAATTACCATTAAGCTCATAACAGAAGAGGAAATAAAAACCATAGAAAGCTATATAATGCAGGGTTCTTCAAAAGAGTATTTGAACTTTAGCAAAGAGGATTATGGATAT
>JAGHBI010000007.1 GCA_021161055.1 Candidatus Iainarchaeum sp.
ATGCTTAAGGACTCAAGGGTTCTTGTAAAAGATGATTATGCAAACATAGATATGCTGGTTAAGAAAAAAATTATTCCGTGGAAACTGGGTAAAGCGTTGAAAGAAGCCAACGGATTGCGTAACAGGCTTGTTCATGAATACAATGATATTAGCCCGAACATAGTGTTTGAATCTATCAAAGCCCTTGTTTCAGAGCTTAGAAGTTTTCACAAGGGTGTAAAACGATGGCTGAGCTCTCAAAACTGAGGAAGATATTTTCTTTCCTGAAAGAAGATAATAATGTGCTGGCCGTTCTGCTATTTGGCTCCAGGGCAAAAAGGAAATGTGCAAAAAGAAGCGACTATGATATATGTGTGGTTGCACCAAAAGCGGATAAAGCAGAATTGTTGCGCAAGCTTTTCCAGAATATTGATATTAAAAGTAATGATATAGATTTGTACCTATTCGAGGAGCTCCCTCTCTATTTGAAGAAAGAAGTTATAGAAAGCCACAGAATCCTTTTTGCCAGCGATAAGTACGAACTTTACGAATATTTTTATCTTTATAGAAAGCTCTGGGCAGACCAGAGGCACAGGAACGAATTGCAAAAAGAAGAGCTTAGCGCAATGCTCTAGCCCAATTAAAAACCCTTTCTTTACCAATTTTTTTATGCTTACAATCGATGGTTCTGCTGGCGAGGGTGGCGGGCAAATACTGCGCACTTCATTGGCGCTGGCATGCCTTACTGGTAAGGAGATCAGGATAGAGAATATAAGAGCAAAACGAAAAAAGCCTGGGTTAAGGCCGCAACACCTAACTGCAGTAAAAACACTCGCAAAGATATGCAATGCTAAGGTCAAGGGTGCTTACATAGGCAGCTCGATGCTCACATTCAAACCAGGCAAAATAGAAGATGCAAGCCTGGTTGCAAATATAGGCACAGCAGGCAGCATCTCGCTTCTTTTGCAGCAGGTTTTGCCTGTTTCGCTCGCATGCAATTTAAAGCTCCGCGCATTTGGCGGTACTGATGTGAGCTTCGCTCCAACAGTAAACTATACGCGAAAGGTGACCTTCTACTACTTACATAAGATGGGCGCTGAGCTAGCTCTCGATATCGTTGCAAGAGGATACTTTCCAAAAGGCAATGGCTGCGTGCTATTCACTTCAAAGCCGAGCTTGCCTCTAAAGCCGATAAGGCTTAGAACTTTAGGGCGCTTGCATGCAATAGAATGCTTTGCTCACTGCTCTGGGATGGCCACAAAAGTTGCAAAAGATGCTGCTTCAATCGCAAAAAACACCCTGAAAGAAAATCTTGGCTCGTTTGAATGGGTCGAGCATATTGAGGCAACGCCAGAGCGAAAGGAAACAGTAGGCCTAGGCATAGACCTCTTTGCAAAATACACCAATTGCATTTTAGGGGCTAATGCTGTTGGGATAGCAGGCACAAGGCCTGAAACGCTCGCAAGAACCGCTTCAAAGAATTTGATGGATGAGATAAGCATGCTCGCACCTGTAGATTCTCACTGCGTTGATCAGCTGATACCTTTCATGGCACTTGCAAAGGGGAAAAGCGTTATAGAGGGCAGACTCACAAAGCATGCGGTAACCAACATATATATAACCGAAAAGCTGCTCGATGTGGAATTCAAGGTTGAAACAAACAATGAAAGGGCTCGAATAAACGTTGATGGAGTTGGTTTCACTATTTAGTTTAACCACTCCACAGCTCATTCTCACACTATTTTCAATCTTTCATAAAGAATTGAAAATTTGTTATTTGGCAGAATGCATACGATAAATTTTTAATAATGTTTAGTATATATTTTTACGAATTTCTTGAGGTGAAAGTATGGTGCAGCTTTTTGTGCCCGGAAGAAAGGATGATGTTAAGGAACATATAAAGGAGTTTGAGGATAAGCTTTCGCAGTTCAAGAGCAAAATAGCTGAAAACAACATCAGCGATGAATCGCTGAGCATGTTCATAAACCAGCTTGAAAAAGAGCTTGAAAAGTTAAAATCCGGCGATAAGGACGCTGGCAAAAGGGCTTCTTCGCTTGTTGAGACTATAGAGCAGAGGCTTTCCGAACTTAGCAGCGAGGATGCTTTGGCAGAGCTACGCACAAAGATAAAGAAGCCTATTATCGAAGGTACTGAGGAGACAAAACCAGAGCTCGAACAGGCACCGGAGCAACCAATGGTTGTGCAGGAAGAGGTGCCCGAAGAAAAACCTGCTGAAGAAAAACCCCCTGAAGAGGCCAAACCCGCAGAGCAAGCGGAACATGCAGAGGCTCCTGAAGAAAAACCTTCTGAGGAGAAACCAGCTGAAGAAAAACCTGCAGAGGAAAAACCATCCGAAGAAAAACCAGTGGAAGTGCCTGCAAAGGAACCTGTTGAAGCTCCGGAGGCTATTGAGAAGCCTCCTGAACAGCCTGTAATTCAGGAAGCGCCTGCGGAGAAAAAGGAAATGCTTATTGAGGAAAAGACCGTTCCCGAACAACCAGAACCAAAACCGAGCTTTGAGGTTGTAAAATTCGATAGAGATAAAGCAGAGAAACTTTTCCAGAGTTCTATAGACCTTATTCTGAAAGCGCAGCTCGATTCTGGCGGCATACCAATTTCTGTAGGCCTTGGTAGGCTCCATTATATCTATCCAAGAGCGCATCTTTTAGCAACACTGGGCTTAGTGTATGCAGGTAAGTTTGAGGAGGCAAAGAAGGCTTTGCAATTCGCTTTTAAAGGTCAAAACAGACATACTGGAGCATTGCCACAGCGCTGGGATTATAACGCCAATGATGCAAGCTATCGCAAGGTTGAGTGCGACTGCACAGCATTATTCTTGTATGCATTTGCAGAATATGTGAAGAAAAGCTCTGATTATGAATTTGCAGAGCACCACTGGGAAAGAATTGAAAAAGCAGTTGATTTCATAAATTCAAAGATTGTTCCAGGTAAAAACCTTGTGCTGACACCGAACTCAATCCACGAGTATGCACCTATAGATTACGGGTATGAGATATGGTGCAATGCCATCTGCTGCGCTGCTCTGCGAGAGCTCAGCCACATAGCTGAAAAAATAAGGCTTCAGTATCCGCCTTTGGAGAAAGAGAACCTCATAAAGGAAGCGATAATGTCATATATGTGGAACTCGCGCATAAACACATTCATTAAAACAATAAAGGTTGAAGATGCAACAGGCGTTATTCTCGGTCCTGATGCTTCGGTGCTTGCTCTGGCTTTCTTCAACGTTTTCAACGATAACGACGATAGGATAAAGAGCACTGTTGAATTCATTGAGAAAGGCTTGAAGTACGAACCTCTTGGCGGTATAATGGATTACCCGGAGCAGTATGGCAGAGAATACACAGGCTTGGGCGCTAATCCGTTTTTCACACTTATTCTGGCTGACCACTACATATGCTTGGGAAACAGGGAAATGGCAGAAGAGCACCTGCGCTGGGTGCTTAGCGTTGCAACAGAGGAAAAGTTGCCGAAGTATATAGCAACCAAGGACGATTTCGAGGCGCTGGTCAGCGATCTCAATGATGCTGGCTTGCTTGACAGAGAAACCCTTATGCTTATCGAGAGCACAAGGAAGCATGCTGATTACGCAAATGGCATCGCTCACATTCTAGAGCCCTATTTACCAGCTCACGGTATATTCCTTGTTGTGTGGAGCAGATTTAAAGAGAGGTTTAAGGAACAATAGCCGGGCATAAAAGACCCTTTGGAGATATCCCTTAATAAAATTCTTTTCACAAGAATCCGATTATATTCTCCATCTTATTCGCAATAATAGGAGTGGGCTTCTTTTCTTCGTGTGTTATCTGGCCAGTGGTGCATCTTCTGTGGATAGAAATTTTGTTTTATGGTTTGCTCCTAAGGAAGAAGCTTCGCATACGTCGGTTAAAAAGCTTTAAAAAGATATTCTGAAAGTAATTACATAAAAGAGCGACTTTGTTCTACAAAGGATGCTGAGCAATTGGAATTTAGCATCCTTTGCACTGCTGTAGAACAAAGGCTTCGAAAGAAGCGTGATAGCTATGAGCGTATTTGATGTTCCAGCAGGCGACCTAATCGAGGCCATAGCCAAGGATATGGAAAGGAAGTTTAAGGTTGAGCAGCCTGAGTTTGTTTTGTTTGTCAAGACAGGATGTTCTAGGGAGCGCGCACCACAGCAAAAGAACTGGTATTATATGCGCCTGGCATCACTTCTTTACAGAGTATTTAAAGAAGGTCCCATAGGCGTAGGCTCTTTGCGCACATATTATGGCAGCAAGAAGAATCGCGGTGTGCGCAGGCACAAGTTTAGGAAGGCTAGTGGAAAGATAATAAGAACAGGCCTGCAGCAGCTTGAAGAACTTGGGCTTATACGCAAGGATAAGAAAGGTCGCGTGATAACACCTAAAGGGCAGTCTTACCTTGCAAAGAAAGCCAACGAGCTTAGAAAAAAGCTTTTGAGCGAAGGCAAGCTTATGATTGCCCTGCCAGAAGAGGAAAAACCAAAAGCACAGGCAAAAGGCAAGAAGGCTGGGGAAAAGCAGCCCGAAAAAGAAACAAAGAAGGAAACCAAAAAAGAAACAAAAGGTGCAAAGTCAAAAAGAGGCAAAAGGGCTTGATTGTTATGGAAAATATTGATGAGCTCAAGCAGAGAAAGCTTGAGGAGCTCAGGCAATATTATGAGGCCCGAAAGGAGCTTATGAAAAGGCTTGAGGCGGAGAAGCAGATAAATATTCTGCTGAGAAAGCTTCTGACGCAAGAGGCGAGAGAAAGGCTGAAGAACGTAAGGCTTGTGAATCAGGAGCTTTACTATAAAGCGGTTCAGAATATAGTTGCTCTTGCTCAGACAGGCAGGCTCAAAGAACGCCTGAACGAAGAGCAGGTGAAAAAGCTCCTGTTAACGCTATCAGAAAGAAAGGAAACAAGGATTATAAGGAAGTGATTTTATGAGTTCAAATAAGGATTCAAAGCTTAAGGAATTCCTGGCAAGCCAGAGGAAAAGCATAGGCTCTGGTCTTGGCAGCGCACCAGTATGGATATTTCAGAAGGCAAACAGAAGAATATGGAATCCCGTACAAAAAAGACACTGGAAACTCTGTGATTTTGGAAAGAAGTTCAGAAAGAGGTTGAAGGAGGGTTGATAGTATGCAAACTTTATTGAATTTCTCACTGAGGGACCTTTACAGGCATCCATCCCCAAAGCGCGCAAAACGCGCTGTGCTTAGGCTGCGCAGAATCCTTTCCAAGAGGTTTCATGCTTCTGAAGATAACATTTACATCTCTCAAAGGCTCAATGAACTGATATGGGCAAAAGGGTTTTCAAAGGTGCCAAGAGTAATACCTCTGCGCATTGTCCATGAAGAAGGCAAGGTAAAGGCATACTTGCAGGATGAAGAGATAGAGATGCCCGAAAAGAAGGAAGTAAAGAAAGAAGCAAAAGAGGCACCAAAAGAGACAAAGAAAGCAAGGGAACCTAAAGCGAAGGCTCCTAAAGAAAAGCCAGCGGAAAAGAAAGAGCCTGAAAAGAAGCCCAGTAAAGAGGCAAAACCGGTGCAAACAGAAAGCAAGGAAGAAAGCGAGAAGGAAGAAGAGCAGAAGAAATTAAAGGAGAAGAGGATTAAAGAAAAAGCGGCGGAAAAGGCGGCAATAAAAAGAAAGCTTGATAAATAGGTTTCGATATGAGAGTGGATAAGGGAACAATAAATGCAAGCCCTTTTGTTGGTGTCTTTGCAGTAGTAACAGAGAAGGTTGCTCTGCTGCCATATAACATCCTTCCAAAAGAGGAAAATAAATTCAAAGAACTTTTCGATGTAGAGCTAATAAAAACAAAGCTTGCCGACAGCTCGCTGATAGGTGTGATGTGCGCAGGCATAAAAAACAAGTTTGTGGTTTCGGAGCTTGTGCTCGATTCAGAGCTCAGAGCGCTTGAGCAGATAGGGTTGCATGCAAAGAGAATAGAAGGCCTAACCGCTATAGGAAATCTTATAAAGGTTAATGAGAAAGGAGGCATAGCGAGCAGGGTCCTTACAAAGGAACAGCTCGCTGAAATAGAATCTTTCCTGAAAATAAAGCTTGCTGTTGCAAGGGTGGCATCGCTTGATGTTGTTGGTTCAGCGATTGTAGCAACAAACAATGGTTTCCTCGTACACCCAGACGTTACAAAGGATGAATTCGCACTGTTGAAGAAGTGTTTTGATGCTGAAGGAGTTGCAACCACTCTAAACTATGGTGATAAGTTTGTTGGAAACGATGCAGTTGCAAACACAAGAGCAATGCTTTTGGGCAATAGAACAACAGCTTTTGAGCTTTTAAGAGTTCATGATATTTTTGCTTGATCAGGGTGAAAGCATGAAGTTCGAGTTTAAGGGCAAAATAAGGATAAAGGGCGAATGGAAACCTTTCACTAGGGTTGTAGATGCAAAGACAGAGCGATTTGCCAGGGAAAAGCTGCTAAGCCTTTTCGGTTCCGAGCATGGTGTTAAAAGAAGATTCATAGTTATTGATTCTATGCAAGAAGTAAAGGAGTGATTTTATGGCTAAGAAGAAAAAGGAGGCAAAGCCGAAACCAAAGGAAATAAAGCTCTCGTTTGATCAGCTGCTAGCAATGTATCAGCAGCAGCAGTATTTGCTTGAATCCTTGGTATCGCAGGAAAAGCTCATCAATAATCTAATCAAGGAAGTGCAGGCAGCACAGGATGCTTTACACGAAATAAGGTCTGCGGAGAAAGATGCAAGTTTGCTTGTGCCTTTAGGCTCCGGGGTTTTTGCATACACAACGCTTGCTGACAACTCAGCAGTTAAGGTGGATATAGGTGGCAATGTTTTCGAGCGAATGCCGATATCAAAAGCGATTGAAAAGCTCGAGGATAGAAAGGCAAACCTCAGAAGAAATCTAAAGGAAGTAGCGCAGAAAAAGCAAAGAACGCTGGCATCCGTTTCACAGCTTGAAAGGATAATTGTAGAGGCTAGAAAGAAGATGCGCGAGACCAAAGCGCAGGGCGTAGCATGAATGTATTCAGTGTGATATGATGTTTTATGCGCTCCGGAGAAAGCTTAATGCTTTTGCAGAGAAGCTAGCCAGCAGAGCACAGCAAAGCGTTTCTGAAAAACGCGATATAAGCCCTGAGCTAAGGGCCCCAACGAAGATAAAGGCATTTTTTAAAAAAGAGATAAAGCTTAGGGAAGCGGATATAAAGGATTCTATTCTTGAATTAGAGCTTGCTTTGCTTGAAGCAGATGTCAACGAAGAAACCGCTAGGAAATTCTGCAAAGCAATAAAGCAGGCGCTTCTCAATAGAAGCATTCCCACTGACAACTTAAAGAACTTTGTGAGGGAAACAATAAAGCAAACATTGAAGGAGCTTATGCAGACAGAGAGCATCGATATTATTGCTCTGGCACGTGAATCCGAAAAACCATTCAAGATGCTTTTTTTAGGCCCCAATGGTGCTGGCAAAACAACCACAATGGCAAAGCTCGCTCATATGTTGCAGAAAGATGGCCTCACAACGATATTTGCTGCAAGCGACACGTTCAGAGCTGCATCGATAGAGCAGCTCGAAGAGCATGCAAAGAGGCTCAATATAAGAGTTATAAAGCATAAATACGGCTCTGACCCTGCTGCAGTTGCCTTTGATGCTGTCAATGCAGCGAAAGCTTCCAATGCAGACATTGTGATGATAGATACTGCAGGCAGACAGGAAACAAATAGAAATCTTATTGAGGAGCTCAGAAAGATTGCTCGCGTTGTAAATCCACACATTAAGATATTTGTTGGCGAAGCATTTGCAGGCAAGAATCTGGTTGAGCAGGCAAAGGAGTTCGATAATGCTATAGGAATAGATGCATTCATAATAACAAAGCTTGATACAGATGCAAAAGGCGGCACAGTGCTAAGTCTGCTTTACGAGCTCAAGAAACCGATTCTTTTTGTGGGCACAGGCCAGGCGTATACTGACTTAATGCCTTTCTCCTTGGATGAGATTATAGAAAGGATTGTATAATTGGTTTTGCCTATTGCGAGCCTTCTTTTAATATTTTGCATAATTTATATTTCAGTATGCTCGGTTCCAAACTAAGAGATGCTATAGAAAGGCTGAGAAACGTTCGCATACTTGATGATGCTGCTTTGGAAGAATCAATTCGCGATATACAGCGAGCGCTCATAGCCAGTGATGTGGATGTTAACCTTGTTTTCAATCTGAGCGCGCAGCTGAGAGCTATTGCAAAGAAAAAACCACCGCGAGCGCTCACAAGAAAAGAATTTATAATCAAAAGCACCTATGAACTGCTTGCAAAGCTTCTTGGAGGCACACATAGGCCGCCTGAAAGGCCAAAAAGAATTCTGCTTCTGGGCCTTTTCGGTCAGGGCAAAACAACCACAGCAGCAAAGCTTGCAAAATGGTATAAAAAGCGTGGCCTGAGTACAGGCCTTATATGCGCCGATGTGCACAGGCCAGCTAGCTATGAACAGCTAAAGCAGCTTGCAGAGCAGGCAGGTATAGACTTCTTCGGAATGAAGGGGGAGAGCAACGCCAATAAGATTGTGGAAGCTGGTTTAAAAGCTCTGAAGAAAAAGGACCTTATTATTGTTGATTCTGCAGGCAGATCTGCTCTTGATGATGAGCTTATTGATGAACTGAAAGCTCTGAAGAAAACCTTTAAGCCGGATAATATATGGCTTGTTCTTAGTGCAGATATAGGCCAGCTCGCAAAAACCCAGGCAAAAGCATTCGGTAATGCTGTTGGCATTAATGGTATAATACTAACAAAGATGGATAGTTCCTCTAAAGGCGGGAGTGCGCTTGCTGCTTGCGCAGAAACCAGAGCGCCAGTATACTTTATAGGCACAGGCGAGAAGCTCGGTGATTTCGAGCATTTTGATGCGGAGCGCTATTTGAGCAGAATAATGGGCTATGGCGATCTGCAGGCTTTGCTCGAGAAGGCAAGCGAGCTTTCCATAGAAAGCCCAGCTGAACTGCTTGAGGGAGAATTCAATCTAAAGGTCTTCTATAAGCAGCTTGAGGCCACAATGAACTTAGGCCCTCTGGATAAGATCGCTGAGATGCTCGGGCTTAAAACAGCGCTTCCAAAGGAAGAGCTCGAAATTACGGAAGAAAAGTTGAAGCGCTTTAAAGTGATAATGGATTCGATGACAAAATACGAGCTCATGCATCCCGAGGCTATAGATAGTAGCAGAATAAGGCGCATCGCTAAAGGTAGTGGCTGTTCAGAAGCAAGCGTAAGGGAACTTCTTCGCAATTATAGGAAGATGAAACGCGTGTTTGAAAAGCTACAGAAGTTTGCAAAGAAAGGTTCGATTGAAAACATCGATATGGAGAAGCTGTTGAGGAAGTTTTCCGTAAAAAAGAAAAGAATGTTCAGGTAGGCGTGCTGAATAAGGTGGTGCAATGTTTGCTGAGGATATAAGGCTTCTAATCCTTCTCATAGGCGCAGCAATATCAAGCTACACAGACCTTAAGGAAGGTCTCATCTATGATAAGGTGACCTATCCTATGATTGCCTTGGGTGTGCTGTTTATTTCCCTAGATTTGTTTTTTGAAAGAAACCTTTACTATCTTTTAATCCCTCTGGCAGTATTTTCCTTCTCCTACCTGCTCTATTTTTTGGGGAAGCTTGGTGGCGGCGATGTCAAGATATTCCTTGCAACAGCATTGCTTCTGCCATATTATAGAGGTCAGCCCTTTTTGCTGAGCGCATTGCTTGTTGCAGCACTCGCAAGCTCGCTTACTATTTCCGCTATTATGCTTTTCAAATTCTTTAGGATGAGCAAAAGACCAAAAATTGAGCTTACTGGGGATTTGCTGAGAAGCGTTGCTTTAGGCATAGTGATTCTTTTGTACTTTGTTGCATTGGCGTATTTAGGCACACTAAATACCTTTGCATTAATTATTTTTTCCATTCCACTCTTCTCCTCGCTTGTTTTCCTTGCATTCAGAAAGCAGATTCAGGAGTGCTTTTTCCTGCGCTGGCTAGGCATAGATGAACTCGAAGAGGATGAAATAGTTGCCAAAGAGTTTCTTGATAAGGATGTTATTTCGAGGCTCGGTCTTTCGATAAGGGGCATAATCTCAGAGAAAGACAAGGAAAGATTGAAGAGCATGGGCATAGCAAAAGTACCTGTCTACCGCGACCTGCCACCTTTTGGTCCTTTCCTGCTCTTCGGAGTGGCTGTTTCAGCCTTTATGCCTGACCTTTTCCTCAGGCTTTTTGTAGCTTAATCAGATTTATTTTGCGCGTATAACCACAATTAAGGCATGTAACCTTTACAATATGTTTGGCTATCCTTATTTTTGAATTCATCCCTGCTTTGAGAAATGCGCCGCATTTCTTGCAGAACTTCCCCTTGAGCTCAGCAGGAACACTAACATTGCAGCGTTTTCCTATTTTGAGAGCAAGCTCAACATAGCGTGCGCTCCTTTCAGGATGCTTTTCGAAGCTTTTTTCAGCTAGCTCAAACAACCTGTATATTCTTTCAAGTGCAATCTTCCTCACAACATCTTTCTTTCTCATCTTCCTTTTGGCCATTTCTGCACCTTCATGCACCAGTAAAAAAGCTCCTTGAACCATGGCGTAAACTTTGCACGATTCTTTAACATACTGTTTATTTCCTCGAGCGAGAAAAAGCGACCAGCAAAGCTTTCCTCATTTTCTTTTATAGGTCCATCATAAATGCAGAACCACAGCTCGATGAGTTCGCGGTTGTGTTCCGGATAACACATCTTTGTTTCCAGGACCTTTTCAAGCCTTAGTATGCGCTCTTCTTTTATTCCAAGTTCTTCCTTCATTCCGCGTATTGCCGCTTCCCTAAAACTTTCATTGAGCCTTAAATGCTCACCCACATCTTCCCAATGTTCTGCATAGAACTCCCTGTTCCTTGCGCGCTTCTTCAAAAAAAGTTCTCCGCGAGGATTGAAAACCCAAACATGCACACCCTTATGCCACAAACCAGCATTATGTATGTAACTTCTCTTAGCAGTTCCC
>JAGHBI010000013.1 GCA_021161055.1 Candidatus Iainarchaeum sp.
GTATAACTAAAATTAGTTTATTTTTTAAATCTTATCTCCCATTAATTTTATTAATGCTCGAAGAAACGATGATAGCAGATTTTAGCAGGAATTACAGCCTGAGAAATGTAATAATTCTAATTCTATGCATGGAATGGCCCCTTTCAGTTGCTCAGATTTACAAGCGTGTCATAAGGGCTTACGGAATCGCCTGTTCATATCAAGCAGTATTCAAGCAGGTGAAGGAGCTGGAAAGTACCAATGTGCTAACCAAGGAAGGACGCCTCTACAAGCTCAACGAAGAGTGGCTTCATTCAATCAACTGCTTTATAACCGATGTGCTTGCACGCTACAAGGAGAACCCATGCGGAGTGATAGGAATAAAACCGATGCTCGAAAAACAGGCAATCTCACATAGCGCGCAGAAAAAATGAACAAATTTTAAAAATAGGGAATATAGAAGGGTAAGTCAGGGATCCGCTCTGCGGTATGACTTACCCCTTCGCTCCCAACACCAATTAAATGATTTGCTTAGAACTTTTTAAAATGGTAATGAGTTCAAAATTCTAACCGGAGAATATTTCTGAAAAAGCTTAACCAAACTGCTCGCAGAGCTTCTTCGCTTTTGGAATTTCTTCTATGAGCTTGCCTGCGTTAAGCCCTGATTCTTTCGATGCGATGATGTCTGCTGTGAAGCCAACAAGGAAGCTCGCTGCAAGTGCAGAATCTAATAAGGGATTCTGGGTTGCAAACGCTGTAAGAACGCCAGCAAGTGCATCACCGGTGCCGCCTGCTGTGAGTAATGCATTCCCTGAAAAATTGCAATACAGAGCATTGCCGTCGCTTATATAATCGATAGGGCCCTTCAAAAGAATATTGCATTTATACTTATTTGCCATTTCAAGCACATTTGAAGGGCTCGGCTTGCAACCAAATAGGGTTTTGAACTCATTCGCGTGAGGAGTGAGCATGCAATTTTTGTGCAGCATCTTTTTTTCAACCATATGAAATGCGCTAGCGTCCAGCACGAATCTTTTATCTTTGAACTGCTTTAATGCGAATTTAAGCATGCGTGCATTCCTGAGTGAAACGCTCAGCCCGGGGCCTATAAGAATCGCATTAGCCTTGTCTGCAAACTCCTTAAGGTTCTTGAGGGTTAGCTCGGAAACTATAAACTCAGGCGATGCCTTCTTAACATAGGGGATGTTTTCCTTCTCTGTTAGAAAGAATATGAGATCGGCAAAAAGAGAGCAGGCCTTGCCTGCAAAAATAGATGCGCCGTGGTATTGTTTTGAGCCGGCAATGATTAAAGCAATGCCGTTCTGACCTTTGTGGCTTTGCGGTTTGCGGGCTTTCAGAAACTTTACATTGCCGGGGCCTGCAAACCAGTAAAATTCTCGCGGTATGCCGATATCAAGCACTGTGCAATCCTTACATTTCTTTGTTGCTATTGAATATACAGTATCTGCCCTAAATTCAGGACATGGCACATCAACACTGACCCTAACCGCTTTGCTTTTGTTGAGGATTGCAACCGCTGACTTTATCGGCTCTTTGAGCTTTCCCTTAACACCGGTGCCGATAAGGCATTCAAGGATTATATCTGCGTTTATGCGCTTTGGCAATTCCTTGGAATCTGCATGCACATATATTTCAGCGAAAGAGTTCTTCAGTATAATAAAATTTCTCAAAGCTTCCTCGGTTTTTATTTGCTTAGGACTTCCAACAAGATGCACAGCGACGTTGTTGTTAGCGGCCAGGTAGCGCGCAGCCACAAAGCCATCACCAGCGTTGTTGCCTGTGCCACAAAAAACAGCAATCTTTCTGCCTGTGCCAAAATCTTCCTCCAATTGTTTGGCGATGGCCCTGCCTGCAGACTCCATGAGCTGAAGTTTGCTAAAACCATAGTAGCAGGCGTTGGCATCAAGCACCTTTGCAAAAGTTACGGGATCCATTGCGCTCAACTGAAGATAAGAGGGGAAAGATTAAAAATAATTTTCAAATTGTTTAATATCGTTGTGGATTTCAATGTGGTGTTGGTATGTTTGAGCTTGTTTTTCCGCTAACTGTTGTGTGTGCATTAGCATTGCTCTCAAGCTATGTGTTTAATTGGAACGTTGCGAGGCACAGTTCCGGAAACGAAAAAATGAGAGAGCTTCAAAAGCACATAAGAGAGGGTGCCTGGACATTCATGTTTGAAGAAGCTCGAGTATTCAGCGTGGTTACCCTTGCAATAGCGATTCTTCTCTGGTTTCTTTTCTACTGGGAGGTTGCATTTGCGTTTGTTTTGGGCGCCTTTCTTTCGATGAGCGCTGGTTTCATTGGAATGCATGCTGCAACGCTGGCAAATGCAAAGGTTACAAACGCTGCAAGAAGCGATGTGAAAAAAGCCTTTAATATCGCAATTTCTGGCGGCGCTGTTATGGGCCTTGTTGTTGCAGGCCTAGCTCTTACAGGCCTAACAATAATCTTAGTAATCTTCAGTTCTGAATTTAATCCGGCAACGCTCACAATAGAATCGAAAGCAATTCCGTTTGTGAGCGATATCTTAGGCAGGCAGATAAATTTCATAAAAGCTGCACTCATAGTGAGCGCGTACTCCATGGGTGCTTCCTTGGTGGCGCTTTTCGATAGGGTTGGAGGTGGCATTTATACAAAAGCAGCTGATATGGCTGCTGACCTGGTTGGAAAGGCAGAAGAACACTTGCCGGAAGATGACCCGAGAAATCCAGCAACAATAGCTGACAATGTTGGCGATAATGTTGGCGATGTTGGCGGCCTTGGCGCTGATCTGCTTGAATCATTTGTCGGTTCAATAATATCTGTTATAGTTATTTACCTTTACATGTATGTTGGCAGGGCAAATCCTGACATAAATGGTCTTTTAGCGCAGATAGGCGTTTCAAACCCAAGCGCTTCACACTGGTGGCTTCTTATAGCACCGTTGTTAATAGTTGCAGCCGGTATAATAGCGACGCTTATTGCACTTGTGTATATGGTTCTAACAAAACAAGCAAAGGATATGCAAAAGATACTTATGAATGGCACAAGAGTAAGTGCTATTTTTACAATAATATTTGCCTCTGCAATCATACTGTTTTCGCCAATGAACCTGAACCTGTTTTGGTGTATTTTGCTTGGTGTTGCAACAGGCCTCATAATAGGCTTTGTTGCTGAATACTACACATCCTCAAAATATAAGCCTGTAAGAAAACTTGCAGAGGAAACCTCAGCAGGAGCAGGCATCGGCATAGCAGGCGGCATGGCTTTGGGCATGCTCTCAACATTCGTCCCAGGGGTTGTGCTTGCCTTAGCGATTGTGCTCACTTATTGGTTAGCTGGTTTGATAGGCATAGCGTACGGCGCTTTAGGAATGCTTTCCTTTGTGGCAATGACTGTGAGTGTTGATACCTACGGCCCCATAGCTGATAACGCTGGCGGAATAGCCCAAGGAGCAGAGCTGCCTGAAAAAGTGAGGAAAGTAACGGATCGCCTGGATGCCATAGGCAATACAACTGCAGCCATAGGAAAAGGTTTTGCAATCGGCTCAGCTGCGTTTTCTGCACTTGCGCTTACCGTTGCATATATGTGGTCTGCCGCAGGCTCTGCAGGCGAGGTTGTGATACCAACGATTGAAATTCTCAGTTCAGATGCTCGTATTGGCGGTGCTGTCATAGCAGCACTATTTTTGGGTGCGATGATTCCTTATGTGTTTTCAGCTCTTTTGATACAAGCGGTCAGTGAAACAGCAAAGAAGCTTGTTGAGGAAATCAAGAGGCAGTTCAAAAAATTTCCGGGAATTCTCAAGGGAACACATAAGGCAGATTATAAGAAATGCATAGCGATAACATCACAGAGCGCTCTGAAGAAGATGGTTGTGCCGGCAATAATCGCTCTTTCCATGCCGTTTATAATAGGCTTTTTGCTTGGCAAATATGCCCTTGCAGGTTTCCTCATAGGCGCATTGCTTTCATGCATGCAGCTTGCAGTGTACTGTGCAAACACCGGCGGCGCTCTTGATAATGCAAAGAAATATATTGAAGAAGGGCATTATGGTGGCAAGGGAAGCGAAGCACATGTTGCTTCAGTGATAGGTGATACTGTTGGCGACCCGCTGAAAGATACCGTTGGTCCTTCATTAGATATACTCGTAAAGCTCATGTCGGTTGTTTCAATACTCTTTGCGTCGCTCTTTCCAACATACCCTATATTTTTCTAACAAGCGCTTAAGTTGCGAAATGGAAATAAGTAAGGAAAAATATAATTGTACACTTGAGTAAGAACTTAGTAAAATCTTCGGTTGTAATGCTCGGGCTCTGGAACTTGCTTTTAATTGGTGTGATTTTTGGGTTTGTTAATGGACTTTTACTTTTAAAATTCAAAACAGAAAAAACAGTATTTGCATGCTACTTTGGGTTCTTACTTGTTATA
>JAGHBI010000001.1 GCA_021161055.1 Candidatus Iainarchaeum sp.
AGCAGACAAATACTTCGGTCAAGCACCATTAACAGTAACCTTCGACGCAAGCTCAAGCTTCGACCCAGACGGAACAATAGTAAGCTACGAATGGGACTTCGGTGATGGAAGCACCGCTAGCGGCGTAGTTTCTGCGCACGTTTTCCAAGAAAGAGGCACTTATTTAGTAAAGCTCCGCGTAAAAGACCAGAATAATCTTTGTGGTGAAGCAAGCGTAATAATACAAGTAGGTTTGGATAGCTATGCTCCAGTGGCAATAATCCGAGCAGACAAATACTTCGGTCAAGCACCATTAACAGTAACCTTCGACGCAAGCTCAAGCTTCGACCCAGACGGAACAATAGTAAGCTACGAATGGGACTTCGGTGATGGAAATACAGCAAGCGATATTACTGCAATACACACCTATCCAACCGAGGGCATTTATATGGTAAAGCTTACTGTTGTTGATAATAATGGAAAATCAAATAATGCTACGCAGACCATCCAAATACGTTCAACTCCAGCGCCATCAACAGGTAAAATTATCGTGCGCACAGTTGATCTGGAAGGTAATCCAGTCGCGGGTGCGCACATAAATCTTTACAGAGAAGATGTGCCCTTCCCCATAAACCCGCCGGGAACACTAATCTATACGAACGAAAGTGGAGAGTATGTATTTGAAAATATAGAGCCCAGCATTAACGCCTACTATGTCAAAGCAACAAAGGATAATCTCTTTGGAGAATCTCAGCATCTTGCTTTGTCTGCTGGCTCAACCTTAACTCTCAAAGTAATTATGGGTTATGGTTACGGGGAATTGAAGGTAAGGGTTTTAGATGCAAACAATAATCCGGTGGACAACGCGTCGGTTACCTTCTATGATTCAACGAATAATTTTGTCGAAAGCCGCTGCACTACAAACCTTGGTGGTGAGTGCTCCTCAGGTCCTATAAAAGCCGGCAAGGTAATCTATGCGGAGGTATCTAAAGAGAACTATTCAAGCTCGTTCAGTGATGCAATCCAGATTGTTGCAAATAATATGCATGAGGTAAATATAACCCTATATCGGAAAACCACAGACTCGGGCATTGATATGGTGTTCTCGGAGCTCTGCAAAGACTGGCATTGCAATCAGCGCACAAGCCGGATTATTTCTCTCTCTGATGAAGAAAATTACTACTATGTTAAGTTCTACCTCAAGCTTTTCGCCAATGAAAACGAGAATGTAATGGTGCATATTAGGGTTGGGTCAGATAGTGAGCAATCCTTACCTGCCGATAACTATAAGGTTAGGATAATCGAAGTGCGCTCACCGCTCGCAAATGCTTTCTACGCCACATGCTATGATTCAGATGACCTCTTTAATGTTCCAGATGCTTGTTCAGCTGGCATCGGTTCTGGTTCAAAAATGGTAAAGCTTCATTGGTCGGGTCTTTCTGGAGTGAACGGAGTTGTGGTTCCCATTGTTGTGAAACTAGGAATAGAGCCTGGCTTGAGCGATGGAGAAGCTATTGATATACGTTACTTGGCAAGAGCTACTCAAGCTGGAACTCAGGTGAGCACCGAAGAAAAATTACAGCGTTTCACAATTGGTGAACAGGTATGCACATCAAACGCCATTGTCTGGTCTTTCAGGCTATATTCCAATGAGGAACTCATAAACGAAGAACTTAGCATAACCGAATCAACACCCATCACTTTGGGTCAGGAGTATAAATTAGAATTCACGCTTAAAAACTGCACTGACGAGGACTATACTAATGCGAGGCTTATTGTGTGGGATGAAAATGCTGCAGGTGCAATAGAATTTCCAGAACTTGGTGCAGGGCCTGGACCATTCATACTGTATGAAAGCATTCCTACATTAGCTCCGGGCAAGGAGCTTAGCGACTATGTTATGATAAAGGCAGCAAACGTTGCTTCATTTACCCGTGTGAGCTTCAAGGTTCATAAAGGCACAAATGTTCCTACAGGCGGCATAGTATCCGTACTTTTCAGAGTTCTTTCTGGCAGAGAAATGGCTCTAGAAGGCCTGCCAAATTCTTTGCCACCTGGAACGCGAATAGTGCTTGATGGTTATGTTAAAGACGCAAATACCGGTGCAGGAATAGCTAATGCTAGCGTAGATATACTCCTGAACGAAGATAAGCTGGCGGCAATCACAACAGAAAGCGATGGGCACTTCCACTTTGAACAGCCTTCTAACACAACATTGCCAGAGGCTGGTGATGCGGTATTGCTCAACGTTTCGCATCCAAACTATGATGACGTCAGTGCTTTAATCCCTGTCAGACGCCAGGCAGTTGTAGGAATATCCTGCGTTACCGTTAAGCCCTCAGAACCCATACATTTACAGAAGGGCTCTTCGGGCAGCTTCACAATAGAAACAAAGGATTGCCCTGAGAAGGTCGCAATAAAGATAGAATCAATGTTGTCTGTAGAACAGAAAGAATTTGTTATGGAAAAAACTGAAACCAAAACCCTGGGCTTTAATGCGTCCGGTCCACAGGTATATCAAGGCATTTATCCAATTTACATCAGTGCTAAATTTTCTGGTGCTGGCGAGTACAGAAATGCAGGGCTTGTTGAAGCGATAGTAAATGACCCTAACTCTTGCTTCGTGATGGAAAACTATATTTACGATCTAAAAACAGGTAATGTGACAGGGGTTATAAGAAATAAGTGTCTGTACCCGAATAATGACCCAACGATGCCCATAATCAATATAGCAAATAGCGCCGTTGAACTTCTTTATGGTGAGGTGCC
This sequence comes from Candidatus Iainarchaeum sp., assembly GCA_021161055.1. Lineage (GTDB taxonomy): Archaea > Iainarchaeota > Iainarchaeia > Iainarchaeales > DTGL01 > DTGL01. The sequence continues at coordinate 2,749 of JAGHBI010000001.1, forward strand.
TGCAGGCATCACCTTTAAATGGAGAATAAAAGCAGAAGCAACAGAGTTCTGTGCGAGCGGCCAGAATAATATAAGCATTATTGCTTATGAAACAACGCAGAGTGTTGACTTAACAAGAGGTTATACCTTTGATTTGACCGGCTTTGATGTTGCTGACTATATAGAAGGAAACCCATCAAAAGGCATACAGGGGCTGAAGCATGCTGTTAGCAGCCAAGATTGCAAGCTTTGCGATGTTAGGTTTATTCCTGAAAGCGATGATCCGCGCGTTACTGTATGGATAGAAGGTGATAGAGTGATGGGTCGCTTTATTGGCAACCGCGAGGAATCCGGAAGCTATACCTTTACACTCACGAACAGGGGATTGAAAAATACTCAGTACACATTTATAGGTATAGATGATTATGTGGTAAGGTGATAAAAATGAAACCTATGAAATTCCACGCAATTGTGCTAATAATACTGTGCCTTGCAGGCTTTGTTTATGCTGATTCAGACATTCAGGTAACCGTTCAGCCCAACCCATTCGAACAAGGAAAATCAACAACATTCGAGGTAACAACTAGGTATGCCGCGAGAAGCCTGAAGCTTAGGATTTATAAAGATTCAACACGCGTATTCAGCGACCGCTTTTCCTCTTATACCTATGTGTGGTATGGGCAAGACTATAAAGGCGAGCTTCTCGCACCCGGAACCTATACTTATGAGGTAGTCGCTGGCTGTCCTTGCAAAGGGATTAAAACCAGCGGCACCGTTACAATTACCGCTCCATCTACCCCAACACCAACCCCAACACCGACTCCAAGCCCAGGGCCATCAAGGCCGATTTCGGAAGAAAAAATGAGCATGACAACCTTTATTCAGAAGGTTGCTCGGGGTGGAGCAATAAACTATGCAGCCATTCCAGTATGCCCAAAAGAAGGCCCAACAGGATTTCCAGAACAGGGTGTTTTGGGTTACTGGTGTAAAAAGCTTAATGTTGGCTCCCCTGGAGAAGAAGGAGCCATAAGGTATTGGGCGCTTATAGAAAATGATCCCAGTACAAGCTATGACAACATTTCTATTGAAATTTATATATTCTATGCAAAAGGTGTCTGTCAGAATCCCCCACAGGCATCAACAGTTGGCTGCAGGGAGTGCGTCCTTTTCCTGCAGAATATGTGGCAGACTCAGGAGATACCAAAGATTGTTGGCGAATATGCAATCTCCGCTTTGCGCGCATATCAGGGCGCCGCCACTGGTCCAACTCCTACACCCACACCAACCCCAAGCCCGAAAGCAACAATGACTTTAGAACAGTTCTTCCAGGCGAACTATGGTTGTAATTTGCCTGAAAATATAGGAAAATCAATGCCTTGTAGAGGCTGTGATTCATCAAAAGGTAAGTGGGTAAACCCGGCTTTGAGACGTCATGTTATTTGCTACAGTAAAAGGTATGGCGGGGCAAAATGGAAGATAATAATACATATAAGCGGAACAGTAGATGGCGTTAAATGTAGCAAAAATATAAATAGTGTAAACCTAGTAGCTTGCATGAAGTTCAGGAAAAAGGCTGGCATAGGTTTTTGGCAAAACGTTACAGAAATTCCTGTTGAGGTTGGTAACGATGCCATTTCAAAACTAAAGGTTTATTGTCAAGCACCCACACGCACACCAACCCCATGCCCTACAACAGGCGAATTCCAAGTGTTGGTGAATCCCAACCCATTCGAACAAGGAAAATCAACAACGTTTACTGTCAGCGGTACTGGGATAACACAGATATGGGTCAGAATATATAACCTGACAGGAAAACTCGTATTCGATAGTGGATGGGTTTCAGGCAATAGTTACACTTGGAACGGCGTAGCTAATAAAGGAAGCCTCGCTGGCAAACAACTTGCAAAGGGCGCATATATATATGTTATATATGTGAAAATAAACTCTGAAACAAAAGGCCCTTACAAGGGTTATGTATATATTGTAAAGGCAGGGGAAGCGAAACAATCCCCAGAACCAACAACGCCAACTCCATTTACGCCAACACCAAGTGTTACTCCGCCCGGTATCACCCCATCACCAACAGGCACAACACCACCAAGTATAACAACCCCGCCAGCCGGCATAGAATGTGAGAGCAACGAAGATTGTTTCTGTGGTGATGGGTGCTACAATGGTGTATGCATACATCCCGAAATCACGGTGAATGGCAGTGCTGACCAGATCCTTGCTTATTCCGGAAAGCCCCTAGAAACGACAATAATCTGGACTATAGCGAACGTTGGTGATGATGCCGCTGTGTTGCAGGAAATAACGCCAGCAGGCTGTGATGGTATTACATGCTCATTAGAAATACCATCAGATACTACTTTACAGCTCGCACCTAAGAACGAGTTGCCTTTGAATACATTAGGCTCAATCGCCCTTAAAAAAGAAGAACAAGCCAAAACATCAGATAGTTCTGCTGATGTGCTAAAATTCGCTTCCAATGAGAACGATTTCAAGTTTGAATTTGGTGAGGTGGAAGTAGACCTTGCTTGGAAAAGAGTGACCCTTGCTAAATCATTCAGCAATCCGATAGTTGTAGCAAAACCCATCGATATGTGTGCTGATCGAGCAGAGAATCAGTGTGATATGGTGGTTGTGAGAATAAGGAACGTGCAAAGCAATAGTTTCGAAATAATGCTTCAAGAATGGGGAAAAAAGATAGATGGTGTGCTGGCGAGACCTCACAAGGTTGAATATCTTGTTATTGAAGAAGGGCAATATGAAGTTGGAGGTTTGACCATAGAAGCTGGTAAATTTACTGCAACAAACTTTGCATCAGGAGTGCATTTTAAAGCGGATTTCGATCAGATCCCTGTTGTTATAACTAGTATGGCTACATATAATGGCCCGGATGCTTCGGTAACGAGAAACTACAACCCGTGCAAAGAGGGATGGGTACACCCACAGCAGTATATCTCTAATTGTAGTGAATTTGGCGATTTTGTAACAAAAATACAGGAACAGCGGCGCAAGTGCTCTCTAGGGCATTCTGAAGAGGAAATTCACTATGTTGCAATAAGCCCCGGCACTGCCACAATCGGCAACACAATATGGGAGGTAAAACGTGTTTACGGTGTTACTGATGAAGGAAAAGATGCGGTGTTTGAAACAAACTTTGACAATGTACCAATCGTTATTGCTGATATGCAGACCACAAATGGTGACCACCCAGCAATGCTAAGGTTTTATAACAAAAATAGAGATTCGATAAGGTTTATAATTGCGGAAGAAAATAGCGGGTTTTTTGGATATCCTTCCCATGCCCCTGAAGAAGTGGGTTATATTGCTATTGCTGAAGGCGAGGTTTCTGGGTTGAAAGCGGTGATAGAAACAGATAAGGATAGCTGCTCTGCTGCTCCATGCACAATAGCATTCGATGGCTCCAAAAGCACAGGCAATATAGTCAGCTATGAATGGGACTTCGGTGATGGAAGCACCGCTAGCGGCGTGCAGGTTAAGCATACCTTTAACAAGGAAGGCACCTATAAAGTTAAGCTCACTGTTACAGATTCATCCGGCAATACAGATACGGCAATCAAGACCATAACGGTAAGTTCAGCTGCCCCCACCCCAGTGAAAGGAAGAGTAATAAAACCCGGGCAGAGCATAAAGATAAAGGAAAAACTGCTCGGGTTGACGCCCGGAAAGTATGAGCTGGGGCTTACTGTTAAATATACCGATTTGTTTGGTGCAGGTAACAAACAGGCTTCTGAATGGAAGAAAACAATAGTGGATGTCGCCAGCGTGGAAAGCGATAAGTTCCACGTAAAGCTGAAGGTTCAGGAGCAGAACTTTTGCATAGGACCTAATGGCTTATTTGGTCTTACAGGCAAAGCAGCACTGCCAAAAGTGCGCTTTTCATGGAAGTTTGTTGGTAAAGGCGCTATTGGAATAGATGAATGTGACAAAAAGGAAAGTGGTGATTTCATCTATTGCGATCCAACACAGTTTGCGATAGAGCTTGCCCAGAAACTCAATAGAATTAATGAGCTGGCAAAAAGCAAGAAATATGCAGAGATAAAAAATTACACCTCTTTCAAGGCATATCTTATCGGTGACAACTATTCTGAAAACTTCCAAAAAGACTTCGCTCACTACTATGCTCAAGGCTTTCTGGAAGCGCCAAGCTGGTTTACCTCTAGCTCAACTCCCTGGCACAAATACTTTGAAAATCCAGCCTATCTTAGGTTTGAGCCCAGGGATATAGAAGGCGGCTTATACGCCGTAACAATAGATTTCAACTTTAAAGGCAGCGAATATGACTTTTTCAAAGAAGGTGCACCGAACGCTACAATAACAGTGAAATTTGATAAATTGCATGATATTGGCATCGATGTTCCGGATTCACCATTCTATTACCTGCCGCTCAATGGGCTTGTGGGCGCTTCTGGCAGGGCTGACTATGGTGTGGGCTTCACAAATGCAACAGAGCCCATCACTATAAATGTAATCAACAATACCCCAGTGAACACGAGTGCTAAGGGTGGCAGAAAACAGATTACAACGCATCTTTATAGAGAATTTGAGGAAATTATTGAAGCTCAGAGCAAGGTGCTTGAAATAGACCTTTCAAATAACACTATGAACTTCTATATAAGTCAGCCG